>JAYVXL010000363.1:0-6204 GCA_043785185.1 Myxococcales bacterium | reverse complement strand
CCGCCGCCACGCCGACGCCGCCGACGATGAAGCCGACCGTCGAGATCGTCGCGAGGCTCTTGGCGGAGCTGTTCGCGTCGACCGCGGCTTGGCTCGCGCACGCGCCGTCGTTCGGGCACGCGTCGGTCGCCGTCTTGTTCTTCGACAGCGCCATGACGCCGGTGACGCCGCCGACGACGAGGCCGGCGGCGCCCAGACCCAGCGCGACGAAGGCCGCGGTCTTCTGACCGCTGCCGCCGCCGGAATGCTGCGGCGGCGGCTTGTCGGACGCCGTCGCGGCGGGCGTCGTCGTCGGCGTCGTCGCTGCGGCGACGGGAGGCTTGTCCTCGACCTCGAGCGCCGTGACCGTGAACTTCTGCTCGCCGGGCGCCGGCGCGACCTTCGCCGTGCCCTTCGACGGCTTCCTCCCGGGCGCCTGCGCCTCGATGACGTGGTCGCCCGGATCGACGGGGATCGGCGTGCCCAGCTCCGACGCGCTGATCGTCTGTCCGTCGCGGCGCACCTCGAGGCCGGGCACGCGCGCGCCGTCCCCGACGACGACGTTGAGCTTCGAGAGCTTCGGCTCGAGCGCGCTCGCGCGGTCGCGGGCCTTCGTCTCCCAATCGGGCCGGTTGTGGGCGCGGTACGACGCCGCGGCGCTCTTGAACGTCGCCCACGCGCTCGCCGTCTGGCCGTTCTTCTCGTAGCAGTTGGCGAGGTTGAACTGGGTGCCCGGCGCCGGGTCGAGGCTCTGGCTGTCGGCGAACTTGGGGCAGGCGGCGGCGTAGTCGCCCTTGGTGTAGAGCTTCTTCGCTTCCTCGAAGATCGCCTGCGCGGCGGCTTGCTTCCCCGCGCCCTGCGCGCGCGCGCGGCCCGACGAGAAGAGGAGCGCGCCCGTCAGCAGCGCCAGGGTGGACGCGCGCGCGATCGAACGGGTCATTCGGGGCTTCCGCATCCGGCCATCGTACCAGCGATTCACTCGCGCTCGGGCAAGTCGTCGACCGGCTTCGCGCCGGGCTTGCTGCCGGCGGGCGGCGCGGGGTGCGTGCCGCCGCCCGCCGCGGGCTTCCGCGCAGTGCCCGCCGCCGGGTTCGGGCCCGGGCCTGCCAGAGGCGCCAGGGGCGCCGCGGGATCGTGCGCCGCCGCCTCCGCGACCGGCGGCGCCGTGGCGACGGGCGCGCTCGTCGCCGGCGCCCCCGCGTCGGCTTGCGCCGTCATGGTCGCGGCCGAAGCGCGCATGCGCGGCACGAGCTTCCACGCGGCGAACCCCCCGACGCTCGCGACGAGCACCGCCGCGGCGGCGCCGAGGCCGATGACGAGCCCGACGCTCCGCTTCTCGGGCGCTTTCTGCAGCTCGGTCGCGGCCCACGACACGCTCGTTCGTCCGCCTGGGGTCGCGCCCGCGACGGCGAGCGGCCCCGAGCTCCCCACGGGCGGCGGCGGTCCAGAGCCACCGACGCCGCGCGCCGATGACTCGCGCGCGACGGCGAGGATGCGCTGCGCCGCGCCCGACTGCGAGCTCGCCGCGAACGCCTCGAGCGCGTGCGCGAGGCTCGCGACGGACTGAAAGCGCTGGTTCGGGTCCTTCTCGAGGCACCGCGTGATGAGATCGCCGAGCGCCAGCGGCACGTCCGGCCGCACCTCGCGGAGCGGCCGCGGCGTGTCCTGAAGCACCATCGCGCAGAGCTCCGTCACGCTCGTCGCCACGAACGGCACCTTGCCCGTGAGCAGCTCGTAGAGGATCACGCCGAGCGCCCAAATGTCGGTCCGCGCGTCGACGCCGCGCGCCGAGCGCAGCTGCTCGGGGGACATGTAGTTCGGCGAGCCCATGACCGCGTGGGTCTTGGTGAGCGACATGCTGTCGCCCGACTGGGCGCCATTGAACTTGGAGATGCCGAAGTCGAGGACTTTGACGAGCGGCCGCCCGTCGACGCGTCGCGCGAGGAAGAGGTTCTGCGGCTTGAGATCGCGATGGACGATGCCGATGCCGTGCGCCTCGGCGATCGCCTCGCACGCCTGCAGCACGAACTCGGCGGCCTCGAGGTAGGGGAGGGGACCGCGCGCGTCGACCTCCTGGCCGAGGTCGCGCCCATCGAGGTACTCCATGACCATGTACGGCGCGCCGTTTTCGAGCGTGCCGACGTCGAGCACGCGGGCGACGTGCTCGCTCCGCAGCTTCACCGCCGCGCGCGCCTCGCGCGAGAAGCGCTCGATCGCCTCGGGGCTCTGGACGGCCTCGGGCAGGACGAACTTCAGCGCGACGCGCTGTTCGAGCTGCAGGTGCATCGCCGCGACGACGACGCCCATGCCGCCTTGGCCGAGCACGCGCTCGACGCGGTACTTCCCCGCGAGGATCTCGCCTTCGTGAACCGGGGGTGCGCCGGGTTGGTTCATGCAGGTTCTACGCTCGAGGTGGCCGTGCGATCTGTCACGACCGCGGTGTAGGATAGCATTCAAACGCGCGCGACCAAAAAGTCCTTCCGGGCGTGGGCGCTCGGGCGCTCGCGGGACCGGCCCCGCCTTATTAGCGCGCGCGATCGCGCCGCGCGCGACGAAGAAGCCGCGCTCCGCCGGCGTATAACGCGAAAGGGAGCGCCGCCACGAGGAGCAGCTCCGCGGGCGACGGCCCTGGGTCGCTCGCGGCGAGGGTCGGCGGCGGCAGGCGGGCGGACGGGTCGGCGCCGTCCGCGTCCTCCTTCGCGCCCACGCGCGCCAGGCCGGCGCGCGCCTCTTCGCGCCACGCGGCATGGTCGCCCACCGCCGCGCGCGTCTCGGCGACCGCCGCGCGCATCGCGCGGTACGCGGCACCGGCCAGCGCGAGATCGCCGCGCGCCTCGGCGTCGCGCGCGAGGTGCGCGAGTCGCTCCATGCCGCGCCGCGGATACGGGCTGCCGGGCAGGAGCGCCTCGGCGGCGACGCGCGCGCCGAGGACGGCGCCCATCCGGTCCCCGACGGCGAGCGCCTCGTCCGACGTCTGCATCGCGCGCGCGCCGGTCGTCACCTGGCGCGTGACCCCGACCGCGAGCACCGACGCGAGCGCGAGCCCGGCGAGCGCGCGCGCTCTCACTGAAAGTCGCGCTTCCGGAACACGATCGCGCTGACCGTGAGGAGCGCTGCGGCGTAGAACGCGGCCGTCATCGCGGCGGTGGCGACGAACGGCCACGTCGGCGTCGCGCTCACTTCACCGAGCAGGAGCGGCCGCGGCGGCACGTAGATCTGGAGGTTCGGGAACACGTATGCGAGGCCGCGCCCCGCCGCGTGGATCTCGGCGCCGAACTGCCGGACCGGCAAGTTGCCGAGCGTGTCGGCCGAGCGGCCGACGAGGAAGACGCCGAGGGTGAAGATCGCCGTGAGGAACGGCGACGAGAACGCCGAGAAGAACGTCGCCACGGCGGTCACGACGGCGACCTCACACATCGTCAGCGCCGCGCTCGCGAGCACGATCTGACGCTCGCCGCCGGCGGGCGCCGCCAGGAGCGCCATCGTCACGAGCGCCGCGAGCGACCACGGCAAGAGCACGAACACGCGCGTGCGCTTCGCGCGGACGAGCGCCACGGCGAGCGCGGCGCCGAGCGCGACGGCCGCGCCGCCGATGAGCGCGACGCTCTGCTTGGCCTGCGTCGCGAGCACCGCGAGGACGGTCGCGCCGTCGAGGGCCACGAACACGCCGAGCACCGCCAGCGTGCCGCCGAACTTGCCGACCAGGTACTCGTGACGGCGCAGCCGCCGCGTCAGGATCGGGAAGACGGTCTTGAGCTCGATCTCGCGGTGAAGGCTCGTCGCACCGAGGACGATCGCGACCAGCACGGCGTACAGCGACATCGACGCCGCTCCGACGTCCGCGACGACGCGCGCCTCTTGGTGGAGCGACAGCGTGCCGATGACGAGCGAGTAGAGCGCCGTCGCGAGCGCGAAGGCGAGCAGCCCGTAGAGCACGCGCGCGCGCACGGCCTCGCGGTACGTGTTGAGGGCGATGACGAGGATGCGGTTCAGCATGCGGGGGAACCGAGCCCCTCGGGTTTTATCAGAGCTGCGCCGCGCCGCGCAGCTTTCCGGGCGACACGCGGGCGGGCGGGAGCCCCGCGCGCGTCAGCGGCGCGTCGCCACGCGGCGGCGGGCGTCACTCGTCAGGTACGCGCGCACCCGCGCGGGCACGCCGAGGAGCGCGCCGCGGACGCGCTCCTCGAAGAGATCGCGCACGATCCCCTCGCCCAAGTCGACGAGGACGCCGTACGTGAGCAGCACGCGCGACACGCCCTCGGCGTCGATCACCGGCTCGTACCGAAAGAACCCCCACGCGTTCGCGATGCCGTGGGGCTTGGTGGGGTCGAGCCAGAAGCGCACCTCGTTGCCCGCGTCGCTGCGGCGGAGGCGGATCGTGTACGCCGCGTCGACGAGGGCGTTGCCCTGGTGGAGCTCGACGAACGTGTCCGGCCCGTTGCGGCCGACGAGGACGGCGGATTTGGTGCGCGGAAGGACGCGCGCGTAGGCGGACACGTCGCCGAAGAGCTCGCTCAGCTCCTCGGGCGCCGCGTCGAGCAGCGTGTACGTGACGCCGCCGACGAGGCGCTCGTGGCCGCGCTCGACGGTCTGCTCGCGCGTGATCGTCTCGCCGCGCCAGAGCCGCGCCGTGTCGTCGGGCTCGAGCCCGCCCGCGTGGGCGGTTCGCGGCGCGCCGAAGCCGGCGAGCGTAAGCGCCGCCGCGGCTGCGATCCCTCGGAGGCGAGCACCCATACGAGCAGGCTAAAGACGCGGACCGCGCCGCGCAACGCGCGGCGGGCGCGCGTGACAATTGACGACAATCCTCACAAGTTGACGACGATTCGAACCTTGGGACCGATGCGCAGCTCGATCGGGCCCTGAGCCTCGTGGAGGTCGCCGTCGATCATGTAGCGCATGACGCCGTCGTCGCTCGTGACGCGCGCCACGCCCGTCACGGCCTCGAACGTTCGCCCCGGGCGCATCGGCTCGGCGCGCCAAATCCGCGGCAGATCGCGCACGAACTGCAGCGGGGTCGCGTAGATGCCGAGGATTTGAAAAGCCTCGTTCCGCTCGCCGTACCGCGGGAACGGGCGGAAGTTGAGGCCGATGTGATCGATCGAGCCGGCGGCGACGGCGAGGTAGTCGCGCGAGGCCCAGCGGGTGCCGTCGGGGAGCTCGACCTGGCCGCGGAAGGGCGCGGCCATGCGGCGGATCATCTCGCCCTGCACGATCGTCGAGCCGACGCTTCGCAAGAGCGTCTTGGCGGCGACGAGCGGCGTCGGCTCGCCGCCGGCGTAATACTCGGCGAGAAAGCCGCGGACCACGCCCGTCCCGAAGAGAAAGCCGTAGTGGTCGGCGCGCGGGTTTTTCGCGCGATCGACCGCCACGACGCGCATCACGTGGCGCTCGGCGTGGCGGAGCGGCTCGGTCGCGCGGGCCGCGTAGGCCTGCATCAGCCGGCCGAGAAGCCCCTCCGGCCGTCCGGCGGAGACGCCGACCGAGTTGGCGACCGTGTTCATCGTCCCGCCGCGCAAAAACGCGATCTGGGGCAGCTGGCTCCCCTCGTAGACGTTGATGAAGCCCGTCAGCGTCACGTGGTTGGTGCCGTCGCCGCCGCTGATGCCGAGGACGTCGATCTCTAACTTCTTGAAATCCTCGGCAATTCGGTGGAGCTCATCGAGCGACCGCGCCTCCCGGACGACGCCGCGGTCCCCGAGGGCGCGCGCGAGGCGGCTCGCGGCGCGCGGATCCCGAAGGTTCCTGCGACTGCGAGGGTTCAGGACAACGCCGATGGGCACTGCTGGGATGTGTGCCGCGGGACCGAGCGATGGTCAAATATTTTCGAGGTTTAGCCGCGCCAGGACGTCACACTGGGGCTTGCGCCGGGAGGCCCGGGACGGCAAGAGTGACCCATGGATGTCGCCGCCCAAGTCCACGCCGCCCGCACGGGCGCGCTCTACGTGCCCGCGCCGTCGCTGGGCGTCATGCCCGTCCGCGGCGGCGATCGGAAGAGCTGGCTCAACGGACTCCTCACGTGCGACGTCACGAAGCTCGAGGAGGGCCGCGCGTCCTACGGCCTCGCGGTCGCCCAAAAAGGGCGCATTTTGGCCGATCTCGTGCTCATCGCCGCCGGCGAGCGGGTGCTCGTCGTGGCCCCGGCGAGCGAGCTCGAGGGGCTTCGCGCGGGCTTCGACCGCTACCTCGTCATGGAGGACGCGGAGATGGAGCCCAGCCAAGGCGCGG
>JAYVXL010000362.1:0-6206 GCA_043785185.1 Myxococcales bacterium | reverse complement strand
CGCCTTGGTGGCGCGCTCGCGGACGGTCACGTTCGGGTCCCTGCACGCCTCCGCCGCGGCTTCGCGCGCGCCGGGCGCGCGGACGGCGACGGCGGCGTCGAGGAGGTTCGCGCGCGTCTCGACGAGGTCCTCGGCCCATTGGACCGCGAGCGCCTCGGTGAGCGCGCGGAGGATGGCGGGGTCGACGTCGCGCGCGGGGTTCGCCGTCGGTGGCGGCGCGCGCGGGTCGAGCGCGGCGCGCTTCTCGCTCTCGGCCAGCGTCATCACGCGATCGGGGTGCGCCTGCACGACCTCCGCGGCCGTCGCGACGAGGCCCGGCGACTTGGACGCGAGCGCCTCGGCCAGCGCCGCGCGGCCGACGTCGCCGAGCTCGCCATGGAGCGAAAACGCCTCGAGCGCCTCCTCGCGCACGCGCAGGTTCTTCGAGCGCGCGAGCGGCTTCCACGCCGCGCGGCGCTCCCCGATGAGAGGGCGGCGCGCGAGCGCCATGAGACGCGCGTGCTCCCAGGCCTCCGTCCCCTCGGCGTCGCACTTCTTGAGGATGTCGGCGTCGAACGCGGCGCGCGCCAGCGCGAGCGCGGCGCCGCAGCGGAGCGTCGCGAGGCGGCGCGCGAGCGGCTCGGGCGGGGTGCCCGGCGCCTCGAGGTGCGCGAGCGCCGTGAGCGCGGGCTCGGCCTTCTTTCCGGCGTCCTCGGCGAGCGCGCCGGTGAGCGACACGAGCACGCCGAACTCGCCGGCCCCGAGCGCGGCGATCGCGAACGGGTCCTTGTCGGGCACGAGCCGGCCGAGCGCCTCGCCGACGCCCGCCTGCCCTGCGTCGCCGAGGAGACCGAGCGCGCGCGCCGCCTCCTCGCGCTCGGCGAGCGAGAACGCGCGGTCGACGACGACCTTCACGAGCTCCGGCGCCGCGCCCTTCCCCGAGCGCCCCAGCGCGCGCACCGCGAAGATGCGCGACGGCCCCGGGCGGGCGAGCAGCGCCTTGGCGGCGCCGATGGCGCGCGGGACGAACGCCTCGGCGACGTGCTCCAGGCGGCCCAGCGGGTAGATGGCCTCGGCGACGGGCGCGCCGTGCCTGCCTTCGGCGGCCTCGAGGAGCGACGTCATCGTCTCCTCGGTGAGCGCGCCGCGGCGGCCCGACAGATCGCCGAGCGCGAAGACCGCGCGCGACGTCCAGCCCCCTTGCGCGCGCACCCACGCGGCGAGGACCGGCTCGCTCGCGGGGCCCGCGCAGCGCCCGACGGCTCGCGCGATGGCGGTTCGCACGTCGACCTCGGCGCTGCCGCGCGCGCCGGCGTCGCCCGCCGCGGCCGCGCCGGCGTCCTCGCCCGCGAGCCCTGTCGCGCGCGCCACGAGGGCGCGGACGTGCGCGTCCTCGCGCCCCTTGCACGTGCGTCCGAGGCCGTACGCGGCCCACGCCGCCGTCTCCTCGTCTTCGTCGGCGAGCATGCGCGCGAGCAGCTCGGCGCTCGCGTCGTCGGCGATCCGCGCGAGCGCGCGCGCGGCGAGGCGGCGCGCCGCAGGCTCGTGGCTCGTGCGCGCGAGCTCGGGCACGTCCTTCGCGCGGCGCTGGTCGGACGCGCGGAGGAGGGCGGCGCGGTCCAGCGGCGCGGCGGCGTCCGCCGCCTGCCCCGCCTCGGCGAGCGACGCCGTCGGCTTGGGGCACCCGGCGAGGGCGACCGCGAGCGCCGCGGGAAGGAGCGCCGCCGCGCGCTCGCGGCCCCAGCGCCATACGCGCAGGGTCAGGCGGATGGCGGGCGACGCGGCCGGCGCCGGCGTCACCGCGAAACCTTCGCGCCGGAAGAACGCGGCGGCGCGCGGCACGTGCCACGCGCACGTGGCGAGCGCGAGGTCCCTCACGCCGAGCGCGCGCAGGAGACGGGATGCGTAGCGCGCGTTCTGGCGCGTCGTCCCGCTCCGTCGCTCGCGAACGATGGCCGACGCGGGCACGCCGAGCGCGGCGAGCTCGTCGGCCAGGCCGTCCGCCTCGACTGTCCCCGTGCGCGTCGCCCCGCCCGTGGCGACGACCACCACGTGGCTGCCGCGCTCTACCGCGGCGAAATAGGCCTTCGAGCCCGCGGCGGCGCGCCGGCCGGCCGCGCCCCGCAGGCGCCCGTCCGGCCCGCGGCGAATGGCGCACCCGAGGACGACGACGGCGACCACGCTACGCATGGGCCCCACACTACCCAAATCGAGCGATCGATGCCCGCGCTAGCCCATGGGCGCCCTCCTCTGATAAGACGGGAAACGATGCGGATTCAGTTCTGGGGCGTGCGCGGAAGCATCCCGACTCCGGGCCCCGACACCGTCCACTTCGGCGGAAATACGAGCTGCGTCGAGGTCCGTGCGGGCGACAAGCTGCTCGTGTTCGACGGCGGCACCGGCCTGCGCCTGCTCGGCAAGCAGCTGGTCAGGCAGATGCCGCTCGAAGCGCACATCTTTTTCAGCCACGTGCACTGGGATCACATCCAGGGCTTTCCGTTCTTCGATCCGGCGTTCGTCGCGGGCAACCGCATCCACCTGTACGGCGGCAACAACGTGTCGCGCACCCTCGAGGAGACGCTCGCGGGGCAGATGGACCACCCGAATTTCCCGGTCCACCTGACGGACATGGGCGCCAAGATGGACTTCCACGACCTGCACGAGGGCCAGGCCCTGAAGCTCGACGACGGCAAATCCGCCAAGATCGCGATCACCACCGCGCGCGGCAACCACCCGAACGGCGTGTGGGCGTACCGCGTCGAATTCGGCGGCAAGAGCTTCGTCTACGCGACGGACACCGAGCACTACGAAGGCAGGATCGACCCCGGCCTCCTCGCGCTCTCGAAGGACGTCGACGTCCTCGTCTACGACGCGCAGTACACGCCGGACGAATACAAGGGCGTCGCAGGGACGGGCGGCCCGAAGGTCGGCTGGGGCCACAGCACGTACGCCGAGGCGGCAAAGCTCGCGGCCGCGGCGAACGCGAAGAGGCTCATTCTCTTCCATCACGACCCGCTCCAGAACGACGCGCAGGTGCGCGAAAAGGAGCGAAAAGCACGCGAGCTCTTCGCGAAGAGCGACGCGGCCTACGAGGGGCTCGTCATCGACGTCTGAGGCGCGCCGAATGACCCCTTCGGCCCCGCGCGCCGGCGGAGCCGAAAAGCGGGTTCGCGAAAATCTTGCGGTCGGTCGGTTGGGGACTCGACGCGGTTGCGCGGTCCGGCGGTCTTTAGGGGCACCTTCGTCGATTTCCAGCCCAATTTCGCGCTGGCATCACCGATGCAATCGGTGGGGTCGCTCCCCGGCTCCGGCGCAACGCCGGCGTCGCGCGGGGGCCCTGAATGTCGGAGGTTTGCCATGGGCTCGTATGACGAGGCTGGCTCTTTGCGTGCGTACCGCGGGTCCATCTCGAGCATCGCGCGGCTGTCGCGCGAGGAGGAGCGGCAGATGGCGCGGCGCTGGGCCAAAGGCGATCGCAAGGCCGGTGACGCGCTCGTGCGCGCGTGCCTCCCGTTCGTGCTGTCGATCGCGCTCGAGTATCGCCGCTGGGGCGTGCCGATCGAGGACATCGTGCAGCAGGGCAATCTGGGCCTCCTTCGCGCCGCCTCGAAGTTCGATCTCGACAAAGAGTGTCGCCTGGCGACGTACGCCGCGTACTGGATTCGCGCGGAGATTCGCGAGTACGTCGTGCGCGCGTACCGCGTCGTGCGCCTCGGCACGACCAAGAGCGAGCGGCGCGCCCTCCGCGCGTACCGCACGTCGCACGAGACGAGCCCCGAGGCGCTCGCGAAAGTGTCCGGGCTGAGCGTCGAGCGCGTGGAGCAGCTTCTCCCCATCCTCGCGGCGCGAGAGACGAGCCTCGACGCGAACACGAACGGCGCGCCCGCGCCCGCCGATCGCCTCGCAGCAGGCGGGCAAAGCCCCGAGGAGGAGGCCGGCGCGAACGAGACGCGCGCCGCCGCTTCCACAGCCGTCAGCGCGGCGCTGGGCCTCCTGAACGAGCGCGAGCGCCTCATCGTCGAGACACGCATCATGGCGGAGGAGCCGGCGACGCTGCGAGAGCTCGGCGAACGCCTCGGCGTGAGTAAGGAGCGCGTGCGACAGCTCGAGGAGCGCGCGTACGACAAGCTCCGCGGGGCGCTCTCGCCGGTGCGTGAGCTCGCTGCGGCAGGCTGACGCGCCGCATTTCGCCGGCACAAACTGCGCGTGCCCAGAACCTGGGTGCTACGCTTTTCCGTCCACATGCGTGAAGACGACGACGGCCGGGCCGGCTTCGGCCGGAAGCTCCTGTGGCTCTCCGCCGGTAGCGCCGTGCTCGGCGGGCTGTGGCTTGCGACGCGCGACGCTTCGCTGCCGCACGCGCCCCTCGCCGCCCCCGCGCCGTCCGCCGCGGCGCCGGCCTCGCTCGAGCCCGATGAGGATCCGCGCTCGTACTCGTTCCGACTGCCCTCGGGTGAGGCGACGACGCTGGGGTGCGCCGAGGCGCGCCGGATCGTCGAGCAGGTGCGCGCCGGGCTGGCGTACGAGCCGGATCCGGTGTCGCCGCGGGCCTTTGGCGAGTCGACGACCGATTGGCTCGATCCGCACGAGCTCTGGGCGCTGGGGACCGACGCGCCGACCGGCGCCACGATCGACAAGCAAGCCGCCGATCTGGTCGCCGAGCTCGAAGGCCGGAAGTGGGGCGAGTGCGACGCGGCGCTGACCATCGGCGAGGTGCTCGTGCCCTGGGTCGGCGACCTGCGCGGCGTGTTCGACGCGGCGCGCGCCGGTACGGCGACCATGGACGTCGGCGAGGCGTTGCGCTCCCCGCTCGTGGCGTCGGGCACGTCGCGCATCGTCGCACGGGAGCTCGCGACGTCGCTCGGTCGCCGCGCAGGAGCTGTCGACCGCGCGCTCGGCGCGGCCGGAAAGCCTTACACCGATGCCGCGCGCGAGCGATTCTTCCCCGATCTCGATGGAGCCGGCTGGGCGAAGGTCGTGCTCGCCGCCGCGGTGCGCGCGTACGTGCCGCTCGTCGACCCGCACGGCGCATGGGCCCCGTTCGACGAGGAGGCGAGCGTCTACGAGGTCGAGCTCTCCGCCCGGCCGCCGAGCCGCCTCTGGCAGTCCGGCGACTTCACGGCGATCGGCTTCCGCATCAAGGACGGGGCCGCCGCTCCGTTCGCGAAGGGGGACGTGCTGCTCTCCGTCGCTGGCGTGCCGCTGGCGGGATTGCCGCTCGAGCAGCTCGACCAACTCGGATTCGCCGCCGCCGAGGCGCGAACGCCGGAGACGGCCATCCTCATCCGCGAGGGAGAGGCCGCGCCGCGCACCGTCTCGCTCGCGGCTGCCGACGAGACGCCGCCGCAAGCGCGCGAGCACGAGCCGCTCCCTGCCGAGCGCATCGCCTTCGGCGACGGCGACGCGCTGCTCGTCACCATCCGCGACGTGCGGGACGACCTCGGCGACCAGCTCGCGCGCTCCATCCGCGATGCGCGCGGCCAGGGTGACGGGCGCGCGCTCGCCGGCGTCATCCTCGATCTGCGCGGCAACGGCGGCGGCTCGACCGACGGCGCCATCGACGCGCTCGGCTTGTTCATGCCGGGCGTGCCGCTTTTCCCGATGAAGCGCCGCGACGGAACGATCGAGACCGACCGCGCCCCCGAGCCGCCGGCCGCCGATCGCTGGACCGGCCCCGTTGCTACGCTCGTCGACGGCGCGACGGCGAGCGCCGCCGAGATGATCGCAGGCGCGCTCGCCACCTACCATCGCGGTCCGCACGTCGGCGCCGCGACGTACGGTAAGGGCTGCGCGCAAGAGTACGTCGACGACGACGCGCGCGCCGGCGTCCTGCGATTGACGACGCTGCTTTACGCTCTGCCCGACGGCACGCCGGTGCAGCGCGTCGGCCTCACGCCGCTGCTCAAGGTGCCGTTCGCTGCGACGACCGCGGATCGCGAGGCCTCGCTCGCGCACGCGCCGCCCACCTGGCGCGGCCCTGACGTCCGCCAGAAGCTCACCGAGCTCGGCCCCTTCGCGTGGCCGAGCCACGGCGGCGCGGTCGGCCCGTGCAAGGACGGCGACGTGTGCCGGGCGCTCCGGGTGATAGGCGCGGGCGGGAAGCGGCCCATCGCGGCGGCCAAGCGGTAGCGGTCAGTCGTCGGGATGGCCGGTTGGGTAGACGAGGGCGGAGGTGTCGCCGAGCTGCTGGGCGATGTGGCGATTGGCGAAGTAGACGTCGTCGAGGA
>JAYVXL010000361.1:0-1839 GCA_043785185.1 Myxococcales bacterium | reverse complement strand
GTGGCGGCCTTCGCGGTCTTCCGCGCGACGCGGACGCTCGGAAAGAGCACCTACTGGGCGCTCGTCGCGGCGTCGCTCTTCTTCGGCGCGTATTCGCTCACGGGCTTCTGGTACGACCTCGATCGGAGCGACGCGCTCGTGGTCGCGATGCTGGGCGTCGCGTTCGTGATTCTCCTCGAGCGCGAGGGCACCGCGGCGGCCGCGCTCGCCGGCGCGCTGCTCGGCGGCGCGTTCTTCGCGAAGCAGCCGGCGAGCGTCTTCCTCGGCGCCGCCGTCGTCGCCATGCTCCTCGCGCGCCGCGTTCGCCTCGGGCTCGCCGTCGCGGCGGGCGGCATCGCCGTGCTCGTCCCCGGCGTCGCGCTGCTGAACGCGTCGTCGGAAGGCTGGTTTTGGTACTACTGCGTGAAGATGCCGGCGGCGCACGGCGTGCGCGCGGAGCTTGCGTCGCTCTTCTTCGTCGTCGACGGGTCGAAGGGCTTCGCGCTCTTCGGGGCGACGCTCGCGACGCTGGGCGCGTTCGCGGGGACTCTGGCGCGCGCGGTGCGGCGGCGCGAGGGCGTGGACCGCACAGAGGCCGTGTTCGCGGCGTTCGTCGCCGCCGGCCTCTTCACGTCGGCGACGAGCCGCATGCACGTCGGCGGCTACGTGAACGTGCTCGTCTTCCTGACGACGTTCGGCGCCGTCGCGTTCGGCGTCGGCGCGGCGCGCCTCTCCGCCGGCGCCGCGGGCGGCCGCCTCGCGCGGAGCCTCGTCGGCGCCGTCGCGCTCGCGCAGCTGGCGCACTTTCTCTACGACCCCGGCGAGGCCAGCCCCAACGAGGGCCGTATGCGCGACGCCCGCATCGTCGAGGCGCGCGTCCGCGAGCTCGAGCGGGGCGGCGAGGTCATCGTCCACGGCCGCGGCAATCTCACCCGCCCGCGGCACTTCCACATCATGGCGATGATGGACGTCTTTCGCGCCGATCGCGGCGTCCCCGACGATCTCGCGGCGAAGCTGAAGGCGCGCGCGTACGCTGCGTACGTCATCGACGAGTTCCCGGAGCTCTCGCTCGAGCCGGTGCTCGGCAAGAAGAGCGAGCTCTACGAGCTCGTCATGCGCAACTACTTCGTCGCGCAGCGGCTCGACGATCGCGAGCCGCCGCCCGTCGTCGGGTGGATCGCGCACCCGTCGTGGGTGCTGCGTCCGCGACAGGCGCCGCTCGACCGCGCCACCTCCGCGGAGGTCGAGCGTCGCCAGCGCGTCGAGATGGGGCTCGCGGAGATGCGCATGCGCGCCGTGCAGGCCGGGGTCCGCAAGGTCGACGACGGCGCGGATCTCGAGGCGCTCGCCGCCGCGATGGACGTGCCCGTCCCGTAGCGCGCGCCGCGCCCCGCGTTACGGCGAGGGCGTCGTCCGTATGCTAAAGTCCGCGCAAATGCCTTATTCCCACGCCGCCTGGATCCGGTACGTGCTCCGCGACGGGGCACAGCTCCGCCGTGCGCTCGCCGAGTCGAGCGAGGGCATCCTTGCCTCCGCGGCGCTGCTCGTGGCGTCGCTCGGCAGCGGCGGGAAGCTCCTCATCCTTGGCAACGGCGGCAGCGCCGCCGACGCGCAGCACATCGCCGCCGAGCTCGTCGGTCGCTTCGTGGCCGATCGCAAGCCCCTCCCGGCGATCGCGCTCACCGTCGACACGTCCGCGCTGACGGCGATCGCGAACGACTTCGGCTACGCGCACGTCTTCGAGCGCCAGGTGCAAGCGCTCGGCAAGCCCGGCGACGTGCTGGTCGCGATCACGACGAGCGGCCGCTCGGAGAGCGTGCTCCGCGCGGTGCGCGCGGCCAAGTTGCTCGGCGTCAAGAC
>JAYVXL010000360.1:0-6260 GCA_043785185.1 Myxococcales bacterium | reverse complement strand
GACGGCGCGGCGGGACGAACGCTGGACGCCTGGCGGACCGCGAGCGCTCGCCACGCGGCGGTGGCGACGTGAGCCTGCTCGAGGAGATCCTCGCGTCGAAGCGGGGTGAGGTCGACGTGCTCCGTCGCGAACGCAGGCCCCCGGCCGCAGCGACGCGGGCGTGCCTCGACGTGCGCGCGACGCTCGCCCGCCCCAAAGGAGCGCCGCTGCGCCTCATCGCCGAGGTGAAGTTGAAGAGCCCGAGCGCCGGCCTCCTCTCGCGCGTCCTCGACGCGGCGGGGCGCGCGGAGGTGTACGCGCGGGGCGGCGCGGCGATGGTCAGCGTGCTGTGCGACGCGCCGTTCTTCGACGGGTCGTTCGACCATCTCGCGGGCGCGCGCGCGCGCCTCGACGGGGCGGGGCTCGCGGTGCCGCTCCTCGCCAAGGAGTTCGTGCTCGACCCGATCCAGCTCGATCTCGCGCGCGAGTCCGGCGCCGACGCGGCGCTCCTCATCGCGCGCATCCTCACGCCGCGTGAGCTCATGCAGCTCACGGCGGCCTGCCGCGCCCGCGGGCTGGAGCCGCTCGTCGAGGTGACGGACGAGGCGGAGCTCGCCAGCGCGCTGACCGCCGGAGCGCGCGTCGTGGGCGTGAACGCGCGCGACCTCGACACGCTCGTCATCGACAAAGCCCGCGCCGCGCGCGTGCTCGGGGCGATCCCGCCGGCCGTCGTGGCGGTGCACCTCTCGGGCCTCGGCGGCGCCGACGCCGTGCGCGCGATCGCGGCGGGCCGCCCCGACGCCGCGCTCGTCGGCGAGGCGCTCATGCGAGAGGACGCGCCGCGCAAGCTGCTCGCCGCGATGGTCGCCGCCGCGAAGTAAAGCGCGCCGCGAGGTGAGCGGCGGCCGTGCAAATGAAGCGGCGCGCGAGCGGCGGCGCCGCGATGTGGGCCCGGCGCCGGCGCGGAGGTAGAGTCGAGCCGTGGACCTCCACCAATGGATCGACGTCTACCTCGATCACCTGCGCGTCGAGCGCAGCCTCGCGGTCAACACGCTGGAGGCGTACGCCCGCGACCTCGGCGCGCTCGCCGCTCGCCTCCCCGACGGGGCCGCGCCGCGCGACGTCGACGCGCTCGTCATCTCCCAGCTGCTCGCGCAAAACGTGAAGGCCGGCTTCGGCGCGCGGTCGAGCGCGCGGCAGCTCTCGGCGATGCGAGGCTTCTTCAAGTTCCTCGTGAAAGAGCGCGCGATCGCCGCGGATCCGACGTCGCTCGTCGAGCGACCGCGCCTCGGCCGGCGGCTCCCCAAGATCCTCAGCTACGACGAAGTGAACCGCCTCCTCGCCGAGCCCAAACAAGGTACGCCGCGCGGCCTCCGCGATCGCGCGATGATCCACCTCATGTACGCGTCGGGTCTGCGCGTGAGCGAGCTCGTGGGCCTGAAGCTCGGCGACCTCGACACGCAGACCGGAGTGGTGCGCGCGTTCGGCAAAGGGGGCAAGCGGCGCCTCGTCCCCGTCGGCGAGGTCGCGCTCGACGCCGCGAGCGCGTACCTCCGCGAGGTGCGCGGCGCCCATCCCACGAAGAGCCCGGCCCTGTTCCTGTCGCCGCGCGGCGGACACCTGACGCGCCAGGGCTTCTGGAAGCTCCTCAAGCGGTACGCGCGCGCGGCCGGCATCACGACGCCGCTGTCCCCGCACAAGCTCCGCCACTCGTTCGCGACCCACCTCTTGCGCGGCGGCGCGGATCTGCGCGCCGTTCAGGCCATGCTCGGGCACGCCGACCTCGCGACGACCGAAATCTACACCCGCGTCGCGCAGGACCACGTCCGGGCCGCCCACACGCGCGCCCATCCGCGCGCATGAATCGCCGACGGCGATTTACTTTCGACGCATGCGGGGCTTCGCCCCCTCGTCGCTCCGCGCCGAGCCTCCCCTCGTCGCCTGCGGCGAGGCGTGCTCCGCACGCCGGCTCCGCGTGGCGCGGCTGTCGTTTTGGCGTTTGCGCGCACGGGGTCCTGCCGTAGAAATCGAGGGCGCATGCATTTCACCGTCCGCGAGCCCGAGGCGGGGGAGACCCCGCTCGTCGTCGAGGTGCCCCACGCGGGCGTCTCGATCCCCGCGGCTTACCTCGCGACGTTGCGCGCGCCAATGTACTCCGTAGGCCGCGACGCCGACCTCTTCGTCGACCAGCTCTACGAGGACGCTCCGCGCGAGGGGGCGACGCTCCTCGTCGCGCACGTTTCGCGCTACGTCGTCGATCTGAACCGCGGCGAGGCCGACGTCGATTCGGAGACGGTCGAGGGCGTCGCGAACAACATGCGGGCGACGCGCGGGCTCGTCTGGCGCCTCACGGGGGACGGCGAGCACGTCCACACGCGGCGTCTCACGCAGCCGGAGCTCGCGGCGCGCCTCGAAGACGTGTACCGGCCGTACCACGCCGCCTTGCGCGCCGCGCTCGACCGGAAGCTCGCGCGCTTCGGCCGCGCCGTCCTCCTCGCGGCCCACTCGATGCCGAGCCGCGTCGCGGGCATGGCGTCGGCCGACGCCATGCGGGCCGACGTCGTGCCGGGCTCGCGCGGGCGGACGAGCGCGGCCGCCAAGTACATCGACCTCGTCGACGCCCACGCCCGCGCGGCGGGGTACACCGTCCGCCACGACGATCCGTACCGCGGCGGCTTCGCGACCGCGCACTATGGCGAGCCGCGCGTCGGGGTCCACGCCATTCAGGTCGAGCTCGCCCGACGCCTCTACATGGACGAAGCGACCCTCACGCGGCGGCCCGATTTCGACACGACGCGTCAATGGTGCCGGGGCCTGATTTCCAAGCTGGGGCAATCAGCGCTAGCCTAATGCCGCGTCCCCGATGCGCGAGCGCCCCCCAGCTGCCCCGGAACCCGGCTCTCGCTTCGAGCCGCCGCCGATGTCGACCACCTCACTCCCCGCGGAGGCGGGGCGGAGCGCGCCGCGTGCCTCTGTGAATCCGCCGATCCTCGCGTCGGACATCCTGCGCGAGGAGGTGGCGCCGCGCGCGCCGGCGCGGACGACGATTCGCCTCTGGCTGGCGGGGTTCGCGGCGGCCTGCGCGCTGTCCGCGGCGGCCGCGCGGCTCGGCTTCGGGCCGCACACGTCGCGGGTGTTCGAGGGCTCCCTCCTGGCGGCGGGCCTCGCGGGGCTCGGCGCCCTGGTCCCGGCGCCGTACGTCGCGCGCGCGCTCGTCGCGGCGCTCGCCGGCCTCGCGCTCCTCGGGCTCGGCGCCCTCGAGCGCGGTCCGCTCGCCCCTCTCGGACACGACGGGGTGGGGCACGCCGCGGCGACCGTCGCGCTCGCCACGCTGCTCCCCGCGGCGCTCCTCTTTCGGGCGCGATTTCGCGCGTTTCAGACCGCGCGGGTGGTGCTCACGGCGGCGCTCGCCCTCGCGCTGCCCGCCGTCGTGCTCGGTGTCCTCGGCGCCCTCGACGGCGCGGCCCCCCCCGTCGCCCGGGTCGCCGACGCCGCGGTCGCGGCCGCCGCCCTCACCGGGCTCTTCGGGTACATGGGGGCGGAGACGAGCGCCGGCTGCGACCGGTGGGCGGCGCTCATCCTGGGCCTCGCGTCGCTCCGCGTGGCGGCGCGCGCCCCGCAGCTCCTCGCCGCCCTCGCGGATCACGCGAGCGTCCCGATGGCGGCAGACGCCCGCGACGGCCCTTGGGGTCCCGTGGTCGCCGCCATCGGGACGCTCGCGGCCGCGACCATCACGGCTTACGGGCTCTTCCAGATCCTCGTCGTCGCCCTCGGCCGGCGCGCCCGCGAGGTCGACGTGCACCAGTTCGCGGCGAAGGCGCCCGCACGAGGCGAGCGCGGCGAAGAAGGCGACGGCGCGACCCCGGACGCCGAATAACGGCGGGCCTCCGCCCGCGCCCCAAACGCAAGACAAGCGAGACAAGCGAGACAAGCGAGACCAGCGAGACCAGCGAGACCAGCGAGACCAGCGAGACAAGCGAGACCAAGAAAAGGCCATCGAAACGGACGCGGCAGGGGCCACGTAGCCCTTCGGACTCCATAGAAAATCGCTTGACAGGAGGGGCCCCATCCTTCAGGTTGCGCGTCCCTTTCCCGGAAGATTTCCCGGGGAAACCTCAGGACTTCACGCCATGGCCAAGAGCGATATTACGGGCAAGCGCAAGCTCCTTGCGCAGAACGTCAGCCACTCGAACATCAAGACGAAGCGCTGGCAGAACGTGAACATCCAGACGCGCCGCGTTTGGGTTCCCGAGCTCAAGCGCTTCGTGACGTTGAAGCTGACGACGCGCGACATCCGCACGATTGACAAGATCGGCGTCATGGCCTACGCGAAGCGCCACGGCGTCAAGCTGTAGCCCGGCCCGCCGAGCGCGGATTTCGATTTGACGGCGGGCCGCGCGCGGGGGTTATCCTCCGCCGATGAAACACCGCCTGCGCTCGACGCTGGGGCTGCTCGTATCGGCCCTCCTCGGAGCCCTGTCGTGCGCTGGTGATCCGCCCGTCCCCGGCGCGCCGGCGACGCCGACCTCGCCCCGCGCCGCCGACCCCTCCGCGACCCGCTCGCCTCCTCCCGCTGCGGCCGGCGCAACGACGGTCAAGCGCGTCGTCATCTCGCTCTCGCGCGCGTCGGGCACGTGCGTCACGACCCGCGACGCCACCGGGACGGTCCGCGAGGTGTTCGACGTCATGGAGAACGGCCGCGGCCCGCACGTCGAGAGCACGCTCACGCTCGCGGCGGACGGCACGCTGGCGTCGCTCGACGCGCACGGCCACCACACCTTCGGCACGGCCGCCGACGAGACGTTCACCCGCCAAGGCAACCGGGCGCGCTGGAAGAGCCACGAGGAGTCGGGCGAGCGCGAGGTGACCGGGCCCGCGTTCTTCGTGCCGATCACCGAGGTGCCGTCGGCGGGCGGCCTGCTCGCCGAGGCCGTCCTCAAAGCGGGCGGCACCCTGCCCCTCCTGCCCGGCGGCGAGGCGCGCGGCGAGCGCGTGGGCGACGCGACGGTGAAGGCGAACGGCCAGGAGCGCCACCTCGTCAACTACGCCATCCGCGGCCTCGATCTCGTGCCGCAGCACTATTGGATGAACGACGACGGGACGTGGTTCGGCGTCGTGTCCCCGTGGTTCTCGCTCGTGCCCGAGGGCTGGGAGGCGGCGATCGCGCCGCTGCAAGCGCGCCAGGACCAGATCGACCGCGACCGCGACGTGAAGCTCGCGCAGGCGACCGCGCACACGCCGCCGCCCGCCGGCCTCGCGTACGTGCACGCGCGCGTGCTGGACGTCGAGCGCGGCGTCTGGCGAAACGACCAGACCGTGGTCGTCACCGGCAAGACCATCGCGTCCGTCGGCCCGGCGGCCACCGCCAAGCCGCCCGCCGGCGCGGAGATCGTCGATCTCGCCGGCAAGGCCCTCCTGCCGGGGCTTTGGGACATGCACGCGCACACCGGCGACCCCGACGGCGCCCTCAACCTCGGCTCCGGCGTCACGACCGCGCGCGACGTCGGCAACGAGCCGGACAAGCTCGACGACTACAAGAAGCGATACGACGACGGCACCGCCGTAGGGCCGCACCTGCTTCGCTTTGGCTTCATCGAGGGGCGCGGCGAGAAGGCCGCCTCTTCGACCGTGACCGCCGAGACGGAGGCGGAGGCCAAGGCGGCCGTCGAGCTCTTCGCCAAGCGCGGCTACGAGGGCATCAAGATCTACAACTCGGTCAAGCCCGAGCTCGTGCCGGTGCTCGCCAAGGAGGCGCACGCGCGGGGGATGCAGGTCATCGGGCACATCCCGGTGCACATGCTGGCGAACGAAGCGGTACGCGCCGGCTACGACGGCATCGAGCACATCAACATGGTGCTCCTGAACTTCCTCGCCGATCACGACACCGACACGCGCACGACCGCGCGCTTCTCGCTCGTGGCGGACCGCGCGACGACGGTGGACCTCAAGGGGAAAGCGGCGCAGGACTTCTTCGCGCTGCTCCGCGAGAAGAAGACGGTGGTGGACCCCACCCTCGTCACGTTCGAGCCGACGCTCATCGGCGTGCAGGGCAAGATCATTCCCGGAACGGAGTGGATGGTGGAGCGGCTCCCCGTGCAGACGCAGCGCGCGTTCCTGACGGGCGGGCTGCCCATCCCCGAGGGTAAGGAGCAGGCGCGGCTGGCGTCGTGGGAGCATGTCCTCGCGACGGTGAAGGCGCTGCACGACGCAAAGGTGACGCTCGTGGTCGGCACCGACTACATCCCGGGGCTGTCCCTGCATCGCGAGCTCGAGCTCTTCGT
>JAYVXL010000359.1:0-1845 GCA_043785185.1 Myxococcales bacterium | reverse complement strand
GGATAGCGTCTCAGCGCGCGCGCGTCTTGAGCGAGTCCACGGCGTGCACGGGGGCGCGGTCCCCCTTGAGGAGGTGGGCGATGGCGCCGTACACGAGGCGCTGGCTCTCGAGGAGGCTCTTGCCTTCGAAGACCGGGCTCACGACCTCGATCGTGAAGTGACCGCCCGCGCCGTCCGCCTTCACGACGGCGTCCGGAATTTTCGCGACGACCGCGGCGCGGATCGCGTCGGGGATGCTGCCCGTGAAGTCCGTCTCGTGGTGGGACATCAGTAGCGCTTCACCGACGAATCGACCTGCTGCGACCACGCGTCGATGCCGCCCTCGAGGTTCCACACGTTCTTCCAGCCCTCTTTGAGGAGGCGCTCGGCCGCCTGGCGGCTGCGGCCGCCGTGGTGGCAGTGAAAGACGACGCGCGCGTCCTTCGGGAGGCCGAGCAGGCGCTTCTCGCCGGCCTCGTCGAGGTGGACGGCTCGCGCGATCTTCGCCTGCTCGCGCTCGGCCGGCGTGCGCACGTCGAAGAGCTCGACGGGCTCGCCCTTGTCGAAGAGCGCCTTCAGCTCCTTCGGGCTCATCGGCTTGACGCGCGGCGGCTCGTTCGGGTTCTCGATCTTGAAGGCGCCGCCGTCGGGCGTCTCGACGAAATCGATCGAGACGCCGTCCGCGCGCCGCGCCGACGCCGCGTCCATGAGGAACGTGACGCCGCTCGCGGTCACCTCGAGGTCCCCCGCCTTCTTCGGGCCGAAGAACAGCTCGTGCTGGAACTGGCCAGAGATTTCCATGCGAAGCTTGTCCTCGCCCGGCTCCGACGCCGCCTCGCCGAGCGACTTCGCCGCGGCGGCGCTCAGCTTCAAGTTCGGCAGGGTCGGCGCCAGCTCGGCCTTCGGCGCGGCCCCGCCGAGGAGCTTCTGCAGATCGCCGGAGCCGTACATCTCCGTCACGATGTCGCACCCGCCGACGAACTGGCCGTCGACGTAGAGCTGCGGGATCGTCGGCCAGCTCGAGTACTCCTTGATGCCGTCGCGAACGGCCGGATCGGCCAGGACGTTCACCGTCTCGTACTTGCCGACGATCTCGTTCAGCATCCCGACGACCTTTGCGGAGAAGCCGCATTGGGGGAAGTGCTTATTGCCCTTCATGAACAAGACGACCTTGTTCTTCTGGACCAGCTCGTCGAAGCGGCTCTTCAGCTCGGGGGGCAGCGCCATGGGTGCGCATATAGTGCGGCCGCGGGTTTTGCGCCAGTCGTAGCGTGGGGCGGCCGCGCGATCGCTGCGGCCCCTACCGCCGAAGGACGGGGATAAGCTCGCGCCATGGACGGAGCGATCGCGGTGGTGACGGGTGCAGGCGGCGCGCTGGGTGGCGCGGTGGCGCGGCGGGCGGCGAAGGACGGCATGCGCGTCGTGCTCGTCGACTTGCCGCGAGGCAAGGCGCGCCTCGACGCGCTCGCGGCCGAGCTCGGCGCCGGTCGCGCGCACGTCGAAGTGTTCGAGCAGGGCGACGCCGGGGCGTGGGCGGCGGCGATGCAGCGCGTCTCCGGCGCGCTCGGCGCCGCGCCGTCGCGCGCCGTGCTCATCGCCGGCGGCTGGAAGGGAGGCGCGCCGCTCCACGCCGCAAAGGACGACGCGACGTGGACCGAGATGATGCGCGCCAACGCCGACACCGCCTACCACGCGCTCCGCGCGCTCCTGCCGGCGATGGTCGCCGCGAAGGACGGCAGCGTCGTCGTCGTCGGCTCGCGCGCCATCGAGCGGCCGTGGACGGGCGCCGGCGCCGCCGAGTACGGCGCGTCGAAGGCCGCCGTCGTCGCGCTCGCGCAGGCGGTCGCGCAGGAAGTGCTCGAGCAC
>JAYVXL010000358.1:0-1846 GCA_043785185.1 Myxococcales bacterium | reverse complement strand
CGAACGGGTCGACGAGCCTCTGACGGCTTCGAGGCCGCGCCGCTTCCGTCCGGTGAGCGCGCTCAGGCGCTCAGCGCGGGTAGCCGACCATTTTGCCGGCGTCGGCGTCCCAGAGCTTCTGCCGGAAGCACGCGCGCACGTCGGCGAGGCGCAGGCTCGTCTTGCTCGACGGCAAGAGCTCGGGCAGCCCGGCCATCGCCTCGGGCAGCCGGTAGAACGGGATGAGCGGGTTCAGGTGGTGCACGTGGTGGAAGCCGATGTTCCCCGTGAAGAACGCCATGACCGGGCCCATCTCCATGTAGCTCGACGACTCGAGCGCGGCGCGCGTGAAATTCCACGCCTCGCGCGGCTGCACGAGCATCTCGGGGAAGTTGTGCTGCGCGTAGAAGAGATACGCGCCCATCGCCATCGCGATCGCGAGCGGCAGGAAGAAGGCGAACACCCAGACGACGAAGCCGAATTTCCAGAGGATGAGCGCCGTCAGCGTCCAGTTCACGGCGAGCGCGAAGCCGGACGACCAGTTCTTCTTCGGCGCGCGGAGGAGCGGCGAGACGCCCATCCCCAGCATGAAGATCGTGAAGTAGCCGAACGCGATCGTGACGGGGTGCCGAACGAGCGCGTACATCGTCCGCTGCGACGGCGTCATCTTCTCCCACATGCCGGTCGTCACCATGATGTACGAGCCGATGTTCGAGCCGACGATCTTCGCCGTGTGCGCGTGATGGTAGTTGTGCGTGTCTCGCCAGACCTTCGCCGGCGTCATGATGAGGATGCCGAAAATCCAGAAGAGCGCCTTGGCCAGCTGCGAACGGCGAAGGATGGCCCCGTGCTGGTAGTCGTGGAAGAGGATGAAGCAGCGCACGATCACGAGGCCGGCGACCGTCGATGACGCCGCGCGCAGCGCCCACCCGAGCGGCGACGACTCAGGCGCCGAGTGCGCCGAAAGCGCCGAGAGCAGCAGCGACGGGCGCGCGGCGAGCGCGATGCAGGCGCCGAGGAGGGCGAACGACGTCACCGTGAGCCACGCGCTCTTCGCGCGGCTCTCCACGGTGAACGGCTTGGTCTGCGAGACGAGGTTCTTGGGCGCGACCTTCTTGGCCGGCTCGCTCGCCTCGCGCGCGTCGCTCGCCTCGCGCGTGTCGCTTGCCTCGCTCGGCTCCTGTGTTTCGGTCGTGTTCATGAGGTTTTTCGGGATGATTTGGAGCAGATAGCCCCTCTCGTCGCCGTCGACAAGTAGTTGCGCCTGCGAATACGCGACGTATCCCTATTTAACACAAATGACGGCCCCCACCGAGCTAGCCCATGCGCTCGCGCGGCGCGAGATGGTGCGGTCGGTCGAGCGAACCCTCGGCCCGATCGCGCCCCGCTTCGCGGACGCGCTGCTCGCCGTGCCGCGCGAGCGCTTCGTACGCGCGGAGGACGTCGCCCGCGCGGCCGAGGACATGCCGCTCCCGCTCGACGACGCCGGCGAGGCGACGATCAGCGCGCCGCACGCGTACGTGCTCTCGTTCGCGCTCGTGGACCTCGCGCCGGGCGACACGGTCCTCGAGCTCGGCACCGGCACCGGCTACGGCGCGGCGCTCGCGGCGCACGTCGTCGGCGGAGCGGGGCGCGTGGTGACGCTCGAGATCGACCGCGCGCTCGCCGCCCGCGCGCGCGCGCTCCTCGCGGACCTCCCGCGCGTGACGACGGAGCACGCCGACGCGTCGCGCGCCGAGTCTCTCATCGCCGCGCTCGGCGCGCGCAAGGTGATCGCGACGTTCGCGGTTCGCGCGATCCCGGCGTCGTGGCGGGCGGCGCTGCCGGACGGCGGCGTGCTCGTCGCGCCGGTCGGCGAGCCCGGCCT
>JAYVXL010000357.1:0-1846 GCA_043785185.1 Myxococcales bacterium | reverse complement strand
ACAAGCTCGCGACGGTCCTGACGAGCCTCCTCGTCGTCGCGCTCTTCGCCGCGGGCATCGCGCGCGCGCGCTTCTCGACCGACTACCGTGTCTTCTTTTCAAAAGAAGATCCGGGCCTCACCGCGTTCGAAAAGCTGGAGTCGACGTTCACGAAGACCGACAACGTGCTCTTCGTCGTGCACGCCAAAGAGGGTTCGGTCTTCACGCCGCGCGTCCTCGCTGCGACGCAGGCCATCACGCTCGCGGCGTGGCAAATCCCGTACGGCACGCGCGTCGACTCGCTCACGAACTTCCCGTACGCCCAGGCGGCGAACGGCGAGATCGCCCAGGCGGAGCTCGTCCTGGCGCCCGCGGCGACGTTGGACTCGGCGGCGCTCTCGAAGATCAAAGACGCCGCGATGGGCGAGCCGCTCCTCGCGGGGAGCCTCGTCAGCAAGGACGGCGCGACGACTGCGGTCAACGTCACGCTGCGCCTACCGGGCAAGGACCCGGAGGAGGTGACCGCGTCGGTGTCTGCGGCGCGCGAGCTCGCGCGCGTCATCGGCCGTGAGTATCCGGAGATCGAGCTGCGCGTGTCGGGCATGGCGCTGATGAACCACGCGTTCATGGAGACGGCCGTGAAGGATCTCGGGGTGATGCTCCCGATCATGGTCGCGGTCATCCTCCTTGCGATGTGCGTCGCCCTGCGGAGCGTGATCGCGATGCTGCCGATCGCTGCGATCCTCGCGTTCTCGGCGGTCATGTCGATGGCGCTCGCGGGCTGGCTGCGCTACCCGCTCACGCCGCCGGCCATCGCCGCTCCGATGATCGTGCTGACCGTCGCGGTGGCCGACGGCGTCCACGTCGTCTTGGCGATGCTGGCCGCGATGCGCGCGGGGGCGACGAAGGACGACGCGATCGTTCATTCGCTCTCCGAAAACCTCGAGGCGATCACGTACACGTGGCTCACGACGATCGTGGGCTTCGTCTGCCTCAACTACTCGGAGGCGCCGCCGGTGCGGCACCTCGCGAACATGACGTGCCTCGGCGTCACGGCGGCGTTCGTTCTGTCGTTCACGCTCCTGCCGGGCTTGCTGGGCCTACTTCCGGTGCGCGCGCGCGCCGCCCGGCCGGCGGTTCCGGGGCATCGCGACGTCTTCGCGCGCCTCACGGACCTCGTCATCCGGCGGCGCGGCGTCGTCCTCGCCGCGTGCGCGGCCATCACCGTCGCCGGCGGCGTCTTCGCGTCGCGCCTCGAGACGAACGATCAATTCGTCCGCTATTTCGACGAGAGCGTCCCCTTCCGCCGCGACGTGGACTTCACCATGAAGCACCTCTCCGGCATCTACCGCCTGGAGTTTCAGGTGGGCAGCGGCGAACCGACGGGCATCCATGATCCTGCCTACCTCGCGCGCCTCGACGCGTTCAGCGGCTGGCTCCGCGCGCAGGCCGAGGTCGACCACGTCTACGCGCTCACGGACGTCGTCAAGCGCGTGAACCAGGTGCTCCACGACGGCGACGCCGCGTTCTACCGCACGCCGGACTCGCGCGACGCCGCGGCGGAGGCGCTGCTCGTCTACGAGATGGGCCTGCCGAGCGGCCTCGACCTCACCGACCGCGTCAACGTGGACAAGTCCGCCACGCGCGTGACCGTCACCGTAAAGGACATGTCGACGAAGAACCTGACGCGCTTCGCGCAGCGCGCCGAGGGGTGGCTCCGCGAGCACGCGCCGAAGCCCATGTGGGCCGAGGCCACCGGTCCGGTCGTCATCTTCTCGCAGCTCTCCGACCGCAACGCGAAGAGCATGGTGCAAGGGGACTTCGTGTCGCTCGCCCTCATCTCGCTCTGCATGATCATCGTGCTCCG
>JAYVXL010000356.1:0-6293 GCA_043785185.1 Myxococcales bacterium | reverse complement strand
GCCGAGCTCCATCCGGACCGAGCCGCGCTTGCCGTCGCCCGCCCACGCGACCTTCTTCACGAGCGCCGGCAAGAGGTGCTCGAGCGACGCGCGCGCGTGCACCTCCGGCGCGCCGCCCGCGGCCTCGACGGCTCCTCCGGCCATTGCGGGCGGCGCGAGCTGCGCGGCGTGGCGCGCCGCGGGGTCGAGAGAACCGGCGTCGTGGTCCGGCGGCGACGCGTGCTTGTCCCTGCCGAGCATCTCCCCTTTTGCATGCGGCAGGTGCGGCAGGTGCGGCGTCGCCGCGGCCGGCAGACCGTCGCACCCGGCGGGATCGGCGGCCCCGCGCCCCGGGCCACGTGCACCGGCTGCGGCCACCGGCGTCGCCGCCGGAGGCCTCGACGCCGCCTGCGCCGGGCCTGCGCGCCCGGCCTGGGCCGCCCGACCCAAGAGCAGGCTGCGAAACGCGCCGTGGGGCGCCGCGGGCGCGCTCACTGGGGCGCGCGCCGGCGCGGTCGTCGTCGGAGAGGCGGCGGCCGCAACGGAGCTCGTCATGCCCCCCCATCGGCGCGCGCCGCCGTCCGTTGCGTGAAATCGGTGCAGCTTGACCCGCCGGCGCGCTGGGATACCGTGAAGGGGTGCGAGGCGTAGCTCTCCCACATAGGGAGACCTCGGGGCTGGATTGATGGGGCCAGACGTGCCGTTGGCGGGGTGGACGATCGCAGCGGCGGTCGGCGTGGCCATCTTGGGGTCCCTCTTCGCGGCGGGGGACGCGGCGCTGACCTCCCTTCCGGAGGGGCGCCTGAAGGCCCTCGCCGAGCTCGGCGGCACGACCGGCCCCGCCTACGCGCGGTACGCCAAGGACCGCGTGCGCGTCCTGTCGCGGTGGCTCGTCGCCCGCGTCATCGCCATCAGCCTCACGGCCGCGCTCCTCGCTGACCTCGCCGACAGCGCGTTCTCCGCCCACCTCGGACCCATCGTGGCGATGGCCGGCGCCGTCGTGACGTACGGCGTCTTCGCCGAGATCCTGGGCACGCTCGCCCGCCGCCGCCCCGAGCAGCTCGGCGCGCTGGCGCTCCGGTTCCTGCTCCCGATCGAGTGGGCGGTCGTGCCGCTCGCCGAGCCGCTCGCGCTCATCGGCCGCTTCGTGAGCGCGCGCATCCGCGACGAGGCCTCGCCCGACGCGGCGCGCCTCACCGAGAACGAGGTCGAGTGGGTCGTCGCCGAGGGCGAGAAGAGCGGCGCCCTCGCCGAGGAGCCGGCGGAGATGATCCGCAACGTGCTCGACTTCAAAGATCTCACCGCGCGCGGCGTCATGGTCCCGCGCCGAAAGATGAGCGCGATCGAGATCGCGACGAGCCTCGACAAGGTGATCGAGCTGGTCTCGTCGGAGAAGCACTCGCGCTACCCGGTGTACCGCGAGACGCTCGACAACATCGTGGGCCTGCTCTACGCAAAGGATCTCTTCGCCGTCGTGCGCGACGGGGAGCTGCACACCAAGACCCTGGACGATCTGGTGCGCCGGCCCGTCCTCTTCGTCGCCGAGTCGCAGCCGGCGGCGAGCGTGCTGAAGGAGATGCGCGCGCGGCGCCTGCACATGGCCGTCGTCTCCGACGAGTTCGGCGGGACGGGCGGCATCGTCACGCTCGAGGACGTCATCGAGGAGATCGTCGGCGAGATCCACGACGAGTACGACGTCGAGAGCGAGCCGCTCGTCGAGGATCTCGGCGGCGGGCGCTTCACGTGCGACGCGGCGGTGTCGCTGACGGACCTCGGCGCCCGGCTCGGCCGCGAGCTGCCGAGCGACGGCGACTTCGAGTCGCTCGGCGGGCTGCTCGTCCACCGCGCCGGGCGGGTGCCCCCCATCGGCTCCACGTTCATTCTCTCCGGCTTCAAGCTGACGGTCCGCGAGGCGGACGAGACGCGCGTGGTGCGCGTCGACATCGAGCCGGCGCCGGAGCCCGCGCCCGAGGCGGCCGCGAGCGACACGCAGCCGGCGACGTGAGCCGCCCGGTGCGTACGCAGCAAGGCGACCGCCCAACGCCTCGCGCGCTGCGCCTCGTCTGCGCGCTCGCGGGCGCTCGCCCGCCGCCGCCGCCCTTCGGCCTGCCCGCCTACGTGGACACGCCCGACGCCGCGCTCGCGATCGTGCTCGACGTCGACCCGGGGGCGACCGCGCGGGCGCAGGTCGACCTCGCGGCGGCGCAGATCCCGCAGGCCGACGCCGAGCCGAACGCCGAGCCGAACGCCGACGGCGCGGGCCGTCTCGTCGTCGTCCTCGCCGCGCGCGCACTCGCGGGCGGCTTTTTCGCGCGCATGCTCGGCCAGGGTCGCGCGCCCATCCCGCCCGAGGTCCGCGCGACCGCGCTCCTCGCCCGAGGCTACGTGAACCTCGGCTCCGACGGCGACGTCGTCTGGGGCGAGGCGCCGCTCGGGTCGACTACTCGACCCTCTTGAGCGCCGCCGCGAGCGTCTCGGCGCGGTCGACGAGGCCAGGCTTGGTGTCCTGGACGATGTCGCCGGGCGCCTGCTTCTCGCCCTGAATTTCCTTGAGGATATTGGCGAGCGCGGCGCCGAGCTGCGCGATCTGCCCCTGCGTCTCGCTCGGGCAAACCTTGTTGAACGAGCTCGGCGTGACCGCGAAGCCCGCGCCCTTGCCGAGATCGCCGCCGTTGTACTTGTCGATCTTCCCGTTGCCGTTGCCGCCCGGGTCGGAGAAGACGAACTCCTTCGGGAGGCTCGGCGCCTGACCGTTTTCGATCTTGATCGGGTCTTTGAGCGCCGCGACGATGGCGCTGCCGTCCTTCGTGGCGACGACCATCAGGTTGATCGAGACCGAGCCGCCCGTGAGCTGCTCCGTAATCGGCTTTTGCAGGCGCGTGAGCTGGTTCTGAAGGAACAGCTTGCGATCGTTGAGCGACTGGACGCTCGTGACGAAGTCGACGAGCTCCTGCGTCGTCGCGCTCGGGAATCCGCTGAAGCGGCGGCCCGCGAGCTGCGAGCCGTCGAAGTCGACGTTGAGCCCGCCGAGCTCCTTGATGAGATCGACCGGGTACTTCTTGTCCTTCATCAGCAGGTTCCTGCCGGCCTCGACCTTTTCGCCGAGCGTCTTGATCTTGCCGCGGGCCTGCTCGACCTTGGCCGCGAGCTCGGCGGCGTCGCCCTTGCTCTTGCCGCGGGCCGCGCTCTTCTCGTTCGCGCCGCCGGCGACGTAGCCGACCGCCACGCCTGCGACGCCGACGATCAGCGCGACGACGAGGCCCATGCGGCGCGCGCCGCGTCTGGCCTCGTGGACGGCGACCTCGTCGACCTCGATGCGCTGCGGCTGAGCGGGTGCCGGCGGCGCAGCCCCCACCGACGGGCGGTACGGGCTCGCGACGGCGGCGAGCGGGTTGGAGGGATCGATGTCGCGCGTCGACGAGCCGCCGGCGCCGAACGGCGGAGGTCCCACCGGCGTGCCCGGCGGAACCGGGACGCCCGGCGTGGGCGGGGGCGCGGGGATCGGCATGCCGGCGGACGGAACTCCGAATTGCGGCGCGGGGATCCCCCCCGGCGGCGGGACTTGGGCCCCCACCGCGGTCTTGCCCAACCGCGCCTTCAGGTCAATCTTCGGCTTTTTCTCGTCGGCCATGCGTCTCCTCAGGCGCGCGCGCCCCGCGCTTGAGCGCGACGTTAGTTTCTCGGGGCCCGCCGTGTCAACGTCCCGATGCCGCTATGGAAAACGCAGGACGGCCGCGGCGCTTGGCTCGCCGACGTGACTCTCTGGGGCGGGCGCGAATTTGTTGGACCACTCCCCTACATTCACCTACATTGGGTTTGGAGGTGCACATGGACCGTCGAACGATGCCCCGGGCGAGCCTCGGAAAGATCCTTCTCAACAAGTACATCGACGGCTTCCCTCACCTCGTGCGGCTCGTCGACGTCTCGGCCAGCGGGATGCTCGTCAAGCGGTTCAACGAGCCGGACCTGCCGCGGGACTTCTACCCGGTGGAGCTCGGAGTCCCTGGGCGCGCGGAGCGAATGTGGCTATGGACGCGGCGCGTATGGAACTCGGGCGAGCTGCAAGCGCTTCGTTTCACGGGGATCGACCCGATGGACCGGGCGCGGCTCAAGAAGATCGTCGACGATTTCCGCCGCGCCGCCTGATTTTGGCGCGCAGCCTCGCCGCGGCGCGGCTTGTCCTCGCGCTCGCGCTCGGGCTCGCGGCCGCCGGCTGCGCGAAGGACCCGGCCCGCGAAGAGGCGCTGCGTGCACAGCGCGATCAAACGACGTTGCGCGGCGTCCTCGACGCCGAGGCGCGCGTGCAGCAGGCGTACAGCGACGAGGGCCGCGCCGAGAAAGCGCACCGCGACGACGAGGCCGCGGGGCTGCTCGAGTCGAGCGTCCTGCCGGCCGTCGACGGCGCGCTCGCGATGGCGCGCGCCGCGTCGCCCGAGTCGACGTGGGGACGGGCGCGCCGCGACGAGCTGATCGCTGCGCTCGCCGCCCGTAAAGAGGAGCTGCCGCGCTACGCGGCGGCGCTGCGGAGCCACGACCAAGAGGCGCAGCTCGAGAGCGCCCTCAAGCAGGCCGAGATCGAGAAGCGGGTCATGAAGGCGGCGCAGACCGTCGCGGAGGGGCCTTCGGCGGACGCCGCGCGGTGAGCGGCCGGTGTACACTCCCGGGCATGGGCTCGCGCGTCCTCGTGATCGACAACTACGACTCGTTCACGTGGAACCTCGTGCAGTATTTGGGCGAGCTCGGCGCCGCTACGCGCGTCGTGAAGAACGACGAGATCGACGTCGACGGCATCCGCGCCGACGGGCCAGACGGCGTCCTCATCTCGCCCGGCCCGTGCACGCCGAACGAGGCCGGCGTCTCGCTCGCGTGCATCCGGGAGCTCGGCGGGAGCATCCCCATCTTCGGCGTGTGCCTCGGCCACCAGTCCATCGGTCAAGCGTACGGCGGCAAGGTCGTGCGCGCGGGGCGGTTGATGCACGGCAAGACGTCTCCGATCGAGCACGACGGGCGAACGCTCTTCGCCCGCCTCCCCTCCCCGTTCGAGGCGACGCGCTACCACTCGCTGCTCGTCGAGAAGGAGAGCCTGCCAGGCGTGCTCGAGGTGAGCGCGTGGACGGCCGAGGGCGAGATCATGGGCCTGCGCCACAAGACGCTTCCCGTCGAAGGCGTGCAGTTCCACCCGGAGAGCGTGCTGACGCCCGCGGGCAAGCAGCTCGTCGGCAACTGGCTCGAGAGCCTCGGGGCAAAGGCGGCATGAGCGCCGCGTTCGGCGCGCTCTTCGCGCGGCTCGAGGAGCGCGGCGCGTCGCCGGACGACGTGCGCGCCGCGTTCGAGGCGATCCTCGAAGGCCGGTGGACGCCGGTCCAGACGGCGGCGTTCGCCGTCCTGCTGCGGCTGCGCGGCGAATCGAGCGAGGTGATCGTCGCGGCGGCCCAGGTGCTCCGTTCGCGGATGAGCGCGCTCGACCACGGCCTGCCGATGGTCGTCGACACCTGCGGAACGGGCGGGGACGGCGCGCACACGCTGAACCTCTCGACCGCCGCGGCCGTCGTCGTCGCCGCGTGCGGCTTCTCCGTCGCCAAGCACGGCAACCGCTCCGTCTCCAGCCAGTGCGGCAGCGCCGACGTGATCGAGGCGCTCGGCGTGCCGATTGCGCTGCCGCTCGCCGCGGAGGTGGCGGTGCTCCGCGAAGCCGGGATCGTGTTCCTCATGGCGCCGGCTCACCACCCCGCGCTCGCGCACGCCGCGCAGGCGCGGCGCGAGCTCGGCGTGCGGACCATCTTCAACGCGCTCGGCCCGCTCGCCAATCCGGCGCGCGCGACGCACCAGCTCGTCGGCGTGTACGAGGACCGGCTGCGGCCCATCCTCGCGCGCGCGCTCGGCACGCTCGGCGTCGAGCGCGCGTGGGTCGTGCGCGGCGAGGACGGCCTCGACGAGGTGAGCCCTTGCGGGCCCACGCGCGTGAGCGCGCTCGCGCACGGCGAGATCACCGAGCGCGTCGTCGCGCCCGAGGACTTCGGCATCGCGCGCGCCGGCGCCCTCTGCATCGCGGGCGGCGACGCGCGCGCCAACGCGGCGACCATCGAGGCGGTGCTCCGCGGCGCGCCGCATCCCGCGCGCGACGCCGTCGTCCTGAACGCGGCGGCGGTGCTCGTCGCGATCGGCGCGGAGAATGATCCGCGCGCGGCGGCGGCCCGCGCGCGCGCGGCCGTCGACGACGGCGCGGCGGGACGAACGCTGGACGCCTGGCGGACCGCGAGCGCTCGCCACGCGGCGGTGGCGACGTGAGCCTGCTCGAGGAGATCCTCGCGTCG
>JAYVXL010000355.1:0-6297 GCA_043785185.1 Myxococcales bacterium | reverse complement strand
GTTGGTCGTGCGCGGCGCCGCGACGCGTGGCGAGGCGGATGATCTGCAGGAGCGCCGCGAACTCGACGGCCACGTCGAGCGCCGAGCGGCCGGCGATGAGGCGCGCGCCCTGGATGAGGAAGAGCGCGAGCGGGCCCACGGTCGCGATGTGCCGGAGCGCAGACTTGTTCTGCCACGACTCGGGCAGCGCGAGGGCGAGCGCGAGCCCGATGAGCACGAAGCCGTTGGTCCACGGGCTCATCGACGACGTGTTGACGACGGCGAGGACGCCGAGCGCCGCGAGCGCGTCGGTCATGATGCGATGGACGAGGCCGAACCTCACGGGGTCGCCTCCGTCGCGGGCAGCTTCGTGCCGGAGGTGGGCGGCGCGTCGACTGGCGCCGCGGCCTTCGCGGCCTTCGCGGGCTCCGTGCGCCGGACGGTGGCGAGCGTCGAGGCGAGGATCGGGTCGAGCAGGGCGAGGTAGCGGAGGACGGGGTCGGCGCCCGCGGAGCGGTCCGCGCGCGCCGCGCTGCCGGCGTTGGTTCGGACGGCGACGGAGTCGCCCCGTTTGAGGTGGGCGACCGCGCGCGACGCGACGTCGCGAATGCGGCGCTCGAACGCGGTGTCCCACTCGTCACCGGCCGCGTCCGGGCGGACGACATCGAGCGGAAGCGAGATGTCCGGCCGCGCCTCCCTCGCGCGCTCGCGCATGACGAGCTGCCCGACGGCGGCGCTCTTGCGCCAGTGCACGTCGCGCGGGTCCTCCCCCTCGCGCATCAGCTTGAGGCCGAGGTAGTCCTCCCCGTGCCCTCGCCCCATCGCGCCGTCGCCGCCGCCGAGGCGGCCCGGCGCCGACGGCGGCAGCTGCACGGCGTCGACGGCCGGGTAGATGACGAGCTCGCCTTCCGCGGGCACCTCGCGCGACTTTTCGAAGAGGCCGAACGGAAAACGCGTCGCGATGCGGAAGCCGACGTGGACGTCCCTCCCCCGCTTGGTCGGCGTCCTTCGGTACGCCGCGACCTGCGCCGATGTCGGGCTGATCTTGAGGAAGAAGCAGCGCTTGTCGGCCGGCTGGCCCGCGCGCAAATCTTCGACCTCGATCGCGTACGACGGAACGCGTCCCTTGTGATTGAAGACCTCGATCTCGACGAGGTGCGGACGTCCAACCTGCGCGCGAAGCGGAAGGCGCCGAACGACGGAGAGGTCGCGCAGCGACAGCTCGCTCATGAGGCCGCTCACGATGATGAGCGCCAAGAGCATGCCGAGCAGGAGGTAGAGGAGGTTGTTGCCGGTGTTGATCGCGGCGAAGCCGACGCCGAGCGTGATGCCGACGAAGAACTTCCCCTCGCGCGTGAACTTCAGCTTGCGCGGCGGTCGCATGGCCTTGCGCCAGCGTTGCCAGCGCGCTCTCAGGCCGCTCTCTGCCGCGGACGATGTGGCGGGCGTCCGCGCGGAAGCGGAGCCACTCTTCGTCGAGCCGTCGGCCTGCGCTGCCATCGCGTCCTCTAGATGGGGACTTGGACGCGGCCGATGATCTCACGGAGCGCGGCCTCGGCCTCATCGCGCGTGGGCATGAAGCCGTCGGCGTGCGTGGCGAGGCGAACGCGGTGGGCGAGGACCGGCACGGCGAGGTCGTGGATGTCGTCGGCGATGCAGTAGTTGCGGCCGCGCAAGAGCGCGCGTGCGCGCGAGGCGTTGCCGAGCGCGATGGCGCCTCGCGGCGACGCGCCGAGCGAGAGCATGGGCGAGGCGCGGGTCGCGGCGACGAGCGCGTGAAGGTAGTGGCCGAGCGAGGCGTCGAGCGTGACCCGCTGCACGTCGCGCTGCAGGGACACGAGGCGCTGCGGGTCGAGGACGACCGGCACGTCGCGCGCGGTGTCCGTCTGCCCGTCGAGGAGCAAGCGCATCTCGACCTGCGGCGGCGGGTACCCGATGCGCACGCGGACGATGAAGCGATCGAGCTGCGACTCCGGGAGCGGGAACGTCCCTGCGAAGTCCTGCGGGTTTTGGGTCGCGATGACGAAGAAGGGATCCGGCAGCGGGATCGTCTGGCCGTCGAGGGACACCTGCCCCTCGTTCATCGCCTCGAGCAGCGCGGACTGCGTGCGCGGGCTCGCGCGGTTGATCTCGTCGGCGAGGAGGACGTTCGCGAAGACCGGCCCCTGCTTCAGCATGAACTCGCCGGTTCGCTGGTCGAACACCGAGACGCCGAGGACGTCGCTCGGCAGCAGATCGCTCGTGAATTGCACGCGGCGGAGATCTCCGCCCACCGCGCGGGCGAGCGCGCGCGCGAGCGTCGTCTTGCCGACGCCGGGCACGTCCTCGATGAGGAGGTGCCCCTTCGCGAGAAGCGCGACGAGGGCGAGCTCCACAGCCTCCTGCTTTCCTTCGAGCGCGCCCTCGACGGCTTGTCGCAGCCTTTGCAAAGAAGGGAGCTCTTCCGCGATGAGCGCGGGCGCAGCGGTCATGCGGCTGAGAGTAGCATGGGCGCCCCGGCACGCGCGCAAGGCTTCTCGCCGCTGTGGCCAGGTGTCGGGCGGCCGCGTCGCACGATGTGGGCGGGCTTGGCGTCAAACGCTTGCGGTACGGGCGCCGAGCGGGCAGCGTGGGACGCGTGACCAACGGCGCAAGCGACACGGCCGTGGAGCTCGAGAACGTCACCAAGACGTTCGGCGCGGTGCGCGCGCTGCTCGGCGTGACCGTTCGCTTCGCGCCGGGTCGACCGTCGATCGTGTTCGGTCCGAACGGCTCGGGAAAATCGACCCTCCTGGCCATCCTCGGCACGCTCGCCCGCCCGACGTCCGGCACGGTCCGGCACGGCGCGCTGGGCAAGGATCGCCCGAGCGTGCGCCGGAACCTCGGCTGGGTCGGCCACGAGTCGCTTTGCTATCCGGACCTGACGGGGCGCGAGAACATCGAGCTCGTCGCGCGGCTCCACGGGCTCTCCGCGCACGACGCCTTCACGCGCGCAAAGGCGCGCTTCGGCCTCGACGCGTTCGCCGAGCGGGCGGTGCGGACCTACTCGCGCGGCCAACGGCAACGGATCTCGCTGGCGCGGGCGCTCGTCCACGCGCCACGTTTGCTCCTCTTGGACGAGCCGACCACCGGCCTTGACGACGCCGCGACCGATCGGTTGATTGTGGTAATAAAAGAAGAAATTCAAAATGATGCGATCGTTGTCGTGGTGACCCACGACGCGGCGTTTGCCGCGCGCTTGGCGGGCGATCGCGTCGAGATGGACCGCGGGCGCGTCGTTCAGGTGTCGCGCGGCGCGCGCAACGATTCGTAGAGCGCGGTGACCTCCCGAGAGGTCGCCAGCGCTTCGGGGCGCCCGCGCGGAATCTCGAAGACGGCCAGGGAGGGCCAAAGAGCGCGGAGCTCCCGGCCGTTCGTCCCTGTCGACGCGTCCGGGTTACCTGGAGACACGAGCGCGAGCGCGCCGATGACTCCACCCTCGGCGTGGAAGGCGCGCACCGCGGCCGTCACGTCGTGCAGAACGCCGAGCCGATCCGGCGCGACGAGGAGGACGGCGTCGGGGCGGAGCCAGCGGGCCAGGTCGGCGTTGGTCCGCCCCTGCCCGAGCGGCGAGAAAAGGCCCCCAGGGAGCTCAACGAGGACGAAGGAAGCCGACGCCGAGGCGCGGGCGACGTAACGCGCGGCGTCTTCGATCGAGACCGTGCGCCCCTCGTCGGCCGCGGCCAGGTGCGGCGAGACGGGGCGCCGGAGGAGATACGGCGGCGCGAGATGTTTCACGTGAAACGTCGAGTCCGAGGCCAGGCGGAGCGCGCGCCCGTCGTCCCCTTCGTCGGAGGAGACGCCGCTCTCGATGGGCTTGAGCCCCACAGCGCCAGCCCCGGCGGCCCGCAGCAGCGCGCAAGACGTGTGCGTCTTGCCGATCTCGGTCCCCGTGCCGGTGACCACGACTACGGTGCGCACGCGAGCACCTCGTCGAGGGTGGTCAGCAGGGTTGAGACGTCGGCCTCCGTGTGGCCCGCGTGAACGGTCAAGCGCAGGCGTGCCGTCCCGACGGGCACGGAGGGGGGCCGGATGGCCTGCACCTGAAAGCCTCGCCCCTGCAACGCGGTCGCGAGCGCGTTTGCCGCGGCTGGCTCCCCGACGACCCACGGCACGATGTGCCCGAATCCGAGCACCCGAACGCCCCGCCCCACCAGCCCGTCGCGCAGCTGGGTGGCCCGCTCGGCCAAGGTCCGTCGCGCGTGGTCGGCGGCGCGAACGCGCGCCACAGCCTCGAGGTTTGCCCCCGCTGTGGCGGGGCTGAGGCCCGTCGAAAAGACGAACGAACGCGCCCGATTCCAGAGCCACAGGCGCAACGCCGCAGGGCCCGCGACGAAGGCACCGCCCCCGCCAAGCGCCTTGCCGAAGGTGCCCACGAGGACGTCCGGCGCGATTCCGGCCTCCGCGGCGAGGCCTCGACCGGAGGGCCCGAGGGCCCCGATCGCGTGCGCTTCGTCCAGGATAAGGCCGGCGCGGGTCTCGTCGCAAAGGCTCCGCAGCCTGGCGAGATCGGGGCCGTCGGCGTCCATGCTGAAATAGGACTCGGAGACGACCCAGGCACGCTTCTCCGTCCGGCGCCGCAGCGCGCGCGCCATCGCGTCGAGGTCGAGGTGCGGAACCACCTCGACGCGCGCGCGGGAGAGGCGGGCCCCGTCGATGAGCGAGGCGTGGTTGAGCGCGTCGCTCACGACGAGATCGCCTCGCTGCGCCAGGGCGCTCAGCGCCCCGACGTTCGCGGCGTACCCGCTCGTGAACAGCAAGGCGGCCTCGGCTCCGAGCCACTCGGCGACCGCACCCTCCACCGCCTCGTGCTCGACGCAGTTGCCACTCACCAGGCGGGAAGCCCCCGCTCCGGCCGCACCCGAGCGCGACGGAAGGCGGGACGCGAGCCCCAAGTAGTCGTTCGAGCAGAAGGACCGCGCGGGGGACCAGCTCCCCGGACGCGGGTGCCGAAGAAGCCCTTCTGCTTCAAGGCCCGCGAGGTCGGCCTCAAGGTGCGCGAGGGCGGGCGTCAGACCTCGCCCCGACGCGGCGCTCTCCGGAGGTGCCGCGCCCGTCGTGCGCACGCTGCGCGCTCCCGACTTCCGCTCGAGACCGTGTTTCACGTGAAACCTCGTTCAGGTCAGCCGGGCGGCGTCCGCCTCGCCGTCGGGCTCGAGCCCCACCGCGTCGTCGGAGTCCCCGTGCTCGAGGGCGTCGTCAATGCGGACAAGGACGCGGCGAAGAAGATCGCGCGTGCGGCGCTCGAGGGCATCGCGCTTCGCGCGCTCCTCTTCCAGCTCATGGGCCAGCGCCATCGCTGCGAGGAGCATCGCCTGCGGCGCAGGCGTTCCCTTGCGGGGCGCGACCTCTGTGAGCTTGGCGGTGACGGTCGCGGCCAGGCGATGCAGGGCCGGCTCGGCTGCGGAGCTGACGACCTTGTAGCTCTGTCCCGCAATCTGCAGGGCAATCGTGCGGCGCTCCATCGGGACACCGAGCTTAGAGCGAACGACGTGTGAACGGAACGGCCAAACGACGCGGCCGCCCCGCGGAGGCTTCAGCGCCGCATCGCTTCGTACGCGAGGACGAACGGATACGCGAAGAGCGAAAGATCGATCTGCGCGCCGACGATCACGTCCGACGACTTTACGTCGCCGAAGCCGTGACGACCCTGGACGAAGAGCCCCGCCGCAAGGCCGTACCACGAGGTGAAGTTGTGGCTGCGCGAGCCGACGAAGAGCGTCGCCTCTGCGCCGGGCTCCCATCCGAGACGCGGCGCGCGGCGCCCGAACCCGCCGAGACCGAGGACGAACGGCACAGACTCGGTGACCGGCACCAGCCACTCGACGCCGCCACCCGTCTCGAGGGTGTCGAAGGCGGCCGTCGCCACGTCGACGTAGGGGCCCACGGCCATCTCGCGATTCCGGTTCCGGAGGAAGAGAACGTCGGCCCGCGCGCCAAGGTGAAAGGCCGCGTGTGGCCCGCCGGTTCGCAGGTCCGTCGCAGCCGCTCCGACGGTGAGGCCGAGGTTAGCCTGCGGCGTGGCCTCCGCGGCGGGGGCCATTCCCATCACACCGAGCGCGAGCGCGCAGGCTACGGATTGCGCGGGTCGCACGCGGCAACCCCGTGGCAGATACGGCAGTCGACCGGCTGATCCTGCCCGATGTGGCAAGGGACCGCGATCAGGGCGCCGCCGCCGAGGACCGTGCCGGCAGGGAAGGGCTGCTCGCAGTTGGTCGGCGCCGCCGGAGTGACCTGCTTTGAATCGACCGACTCGGGCGGGAAGCTCACGAGGCAGCCCCAGCAAACGTCGATGACGTG
>JAYVXL010000354.1:0-6317 GCA_043785185.1 Myxococcales bacterium | reverse complement strand
ACGAAGGCTCCGGGCCGAGCGGCACGCTCTTCCTCGTCGAGGGAATGACCGACAACCGAAACCGCACCGTGGCGGAGATTCGCAAGATCTTCGAGAAGCACAACGGCGTGCTCGGCGGCGGCGGCGCGGCGGGCTGGGCGTTCGACAAGAAGGGCCTCATCCAGATTCCGAAGGCGAGCACGAATGAGGATCAGCTCATGGAGCTCGCGGTCGGCGCGGGCGCCGAGGAGTACGAGCTGATGGGCGACGAGTGGTCGGTGACGACCCCGGCCGACCAGCTGAACGTCGTGCTCGAGGCGCTCGAGAAGGGCGGCATCGCCGGCGCGAAGGGAAACCTCGCGTACCTACCGAAGACGAAGAAGCCCATCGCCGGGCGCGACGCCGAGGTCGCGCTCGACCTCGTCGAAGTGCTCGATGATCACGACGACGTGCAGAACGTGTACGCCGACTTCGACGTCTCGGACGAAGAGCTCGCGCGCATAAGTGGCTGAAGCCCGGGCAGAGCGTGAGGCGCCGTGAGGGTTCTCGGCATCGACCCGGGTACGCGGCGCCTCGGCTGGGGCGTCGTCGAGAAGGTCGGTACGCGTCTGCGTCACGTCGCGCACGGCGTCATTCGCGCGCGCGATGAGCAGCCGCTGGCCGAGCGCCTCGTCGTGATCGAGCGCGAGCTCGTCGCGGTGGTGATGGCGCACGCGCCGGTGCGTGCGAGCGTGGAGTCGATCTTCTTCGCGAAGGACCCGCAAGCCGCCTCGAAGCTCGGGCACGCGCGCGGCGTGGCGCTCCTCGTGTGCGCGCGCGCGGGGCTCGCCGTCGCGGAGTACCCTCCGGCCCGCGTGAAGCGCACTGTCGCCGGCGGGGGCCGCGCGGAGAAATCGCAGGTCGCGCAGATGGTCCGCGCGCTCCTCGCCCTCGTCGAGATCCCGCCGTCCGACGCGGCCGACGCGCTCGCCATCGCGATCACTGCGCTCCAGGACACGGTTCCGCTCGGCGGCGGCGCCGCCGCAAATCCGCGTCTTTCCGAAATTTTACGAGCCGCTGGCGCCGGGGTCCATCGCCGCCGGCCGCGGGCCGTCTAACCCAATGAACGCCGCGGTTGCCGCCGCACCCCTTCCCGGAATAAAGCCGACCCCAACCTGTCATGTCGATGAGACCCTTCCCCATGCGCCGTCCCGCCCGCTCATTCGCCTCCGCCCTACTCCTCGCCGCCGCCTGCGCAGCGCCCGTGCTCGCGCTCGGGCTCGGGTTCGCGGAGGACGCGCGCGCCGACGCGACGCCCGTGCCGTCTGCGAGCGCCGCACCCCTCCCCGCGGTGAGTGACGTCGTCAACAAGGTGCAGGCGTTCTACGACCGCACCCACTCGTTCAAATGCGAGTTCACGCAAGAGTTCTTCGTCAAGGCGTACAACCAGAAGAAGACGAGCAGCGGGCACGTCACCTTCTCGAAGCCCGGCAAGATGGACTGGGTGTACGCGTCTCCGAAGGACAACCGCGTGGTGTCGGACGGCACGACGCTGAAGGTCTACGAGGCCGAGAACCACCAGATGTTCGAGCAGCAGGTCGACAAGTCGCAGTACCCCGCGGCGCTCTCGTTCCTGACCGGCCAGGGCAAGCTCAGCGACACGTTCGAGTTCCAGGTCATGGATGGAAAATCGATGAACTTCCCGGGCGGCCTCGTGCTCGTGGGGACGCCGAAGCAGCCGACGCCCGCGTACCAGAAGGTGCTCTTCTACGTCGACGCGCAGACGTTCCAGGTGCGCCGCGTGATGATCCTGGACGGCCAGGGCAACCGCAACCGCTTCGACTTCGTGAACCCGCGCGTCAACGATCCCGTCGAGGCGAAGCAGTTCACGTTCACACCGCCGACGGGGACGACGGTCGTAAGGCCGTGACCCGCGCGCGTTCGTGCTAAGCACGGCGCGGTGACGGCACCGACCCCCGAGCTCTCGCTCTGCCCGCACTGCGGCGGGATGACCACGCTCGCGGCGCACCCGCGGCTGACGTGGGTGTGCGGCGCGTGCGGCGGCCCGCGCGTGCCGGGTGCTCCCGGGAAGAACGCGGCGCTTGCGCAGGCACGTCTCGCGCAAGCCGCGGCGTTCGGCTGGAGCGCCGGCGCGATCGCGCTCGCGCTGACCTTTGCGCTGACGACGGGACTCGGCGCGCTCTTTTGGGGCGCGTCGCACGGCGTGGGGGGCGTCTTCTTGGCGCTGGGCGCGCTCATGGCGTTCTTCGCGTGGCGCGCGTCGGCGCGGGCCGCCACGCGGCGCGGCGACGCGGACGACGCCGTCAAGGAGGGCTGGCGCGAGGCGGCGCGCGCGCTCGTGCGTTCCGGTGGCGCGGAGGTGACGGCGACGACGCTCGCCCATGCGATGCGCATCTCCGAGGGCGAGGCCGACGAGCTGCTCACGCGGGTCACCTCGGAGGACGAGGCGACCGCCGCCGCGAGCGCGAACGACGTTCGCTTCCGTGTGCGACCGCTCGAGCCCCTCGCGGCCCGGAGCGCCGAAGATCAGCGCGAGATCGCCGAGGCCGAGGCGAGGCTCTACGTGGACAGCGACGGCGCCGACGCCGCGAAGAGGAGCCGCTCGTGAAGCGCTCGCTCACCAACGTCGGCGGCGACGTGGAGACCGGCGGTGACAGGGCCGAGGCGGCGCCGCTGAAGCACGCGCTCGACGTCGGCCCCGACGAGGACGAGCACCGCGCGCACGTGCACGGCTTCCACACGTACGCGGCGCGCATGCACCCGCTCACGGCGGCGCGCCTCGTCGCGGCGTTCGCGGAGGCGGACGGCGTCGTCTTCGATCCGTTCTGCGGCTCCGGCACCGTCCTCGTCGAGGCCATCCTCGCCGGGCGCGACGCCATCGGGACGGACATCAACCCGCTCGCGGTGCGCCTCGCGCGCGCCAAGACGCGGCCGCGCAACCTCGCGGAGCTCGAAGCGATGCTCGCGGCAGCGCGCGAGGTCGCCGCGCACGCCGACGCGCGGCGCAAGGCCCGGGCCGGCGCCTCGCGCCGCTACGGCGAGGAGGACGTCCGCCTCTTCGAGCCGCACGTGCTTCTCGAGCTCGACTCGCTGCGCGTCGGGGTCGCCGAATCGAAGGAGCCCGCGCGCGCAGATCTCGAGCTCGTCCTGTCGGCGATCCTCGTGAAGCTGAGCAAAAAGCAGGGCGACACGTCGGAGAAGACCGAGGGCCGCCGCATCGGCGCGGGCTATCCGGCGAAGCTCTTCGTCCGCAAGGCGGAGGAGTGGACGCGTCGGCTCGCCGACCTGGCTCGCGCCACCCCGGCTCCGCCCGCGCGGCCGCCGACCGCGCGCGTCGACCTCGACGACGCGACGGAGCTCGCCACGCTCACGAAGAAGAACCACCCGCGGCGGCCGACGTGCATCATCACCTCGCCGCCGTACGTCGCGACGTACGACTACGTCGCGCACCACGCGATACGCCTGCGCTGGCTGGGCCTCGACGCGCGCGGCTTCGAGCGCGGCGAGATGGGCGCGCGGCGCCGCTACGCCGAGCTCACCGGCCCGGCCGCGCAGGCGTCGTGGGAGGACGAGCTCGGCCGCCTCTTCGACGCGACCGGCCGCGTGCTCGCGACGGGCGCGCCGATGATCCTGCTCATGGCCGACTCGGCGGTGGGCCGCCACGCGCTCCGCGCCGACGACATCGTCGCGACCGTCGCGCGCGCGCGCGGCTTCCGCCCGATCGCGCGCGCGTCGCAGACGCGGCCGCACTTCCACTCCGCCACGACGCCGGCGTTCCACGCCGCGCCGCGCCGCGAGCACGCGCTGCTCTTGCGCCGCGCGTGAAGGCGTACCAGAGTCTCGCCACATTTTTCGGAGCCCTCTCGCGCCCATGCCCAAGGTCGTCATCGAATCCCCCGAGTCCCCGTCCAAGACCGTCACCCTCGACGCGAACGACGGCGGCCCGCTCGTCGATCTGTGCGACGAGAACGCCACACCTGTGCCCTTTTCGTGCCGAAGCGCGAGCTGCGGCACCTGCCGCGTCGACGTGCTCGAGGGCATGGACCAGCTGCTCGCGGCGGAGGACGAGGAGCTCGACATCCTCGACGTCTTCGGGGACGACCCGAAGAAGCGCCGCCTCGCCTGCCAGGCCAAGATGCGCCCAGGCACGGGACTGCTCCGCATTCGCCCGGTGCCGGCCGACGTCTGAGCGTCGGCGCAACCTTCGCTTCGCACTGCGCACCTGATTTCGCGCTCGATTTCGCCTTTCCCCGGCGCGCGGCCGATGTCATATCGACGCGCACGAGCTTCGCGCGCGGCGCGCGCCGTGCACGATGGGCGAGAGGAAGCCTCGGACATGATCACCCAACAACTCCTCGAGCGCGACGCGACGTTCGCCCCGCCTGCCGGCTGGGCGACGCGGTTCGTCCGGAACCTGAGCGTTCAGGATTGGTGGATCGGCGTCTACTTCGGCCTGCTCCTCGTCGCCGTGACCTTCGGCACCGGGCCGGCGCGGGCCGAGAGCGCGAAGCTCGTCGGCATCGACCTGTCGGTGTTCGCCGTCGCGGTCGTCCTCACGCGCGGCGGCGTCCTCAAGCACGGTTCGTTCGCCAACGGGATCGTGTACCGCCTGTCGGTCTTCCTCGCGGTGTTCCTCTCGTACTTCCAGCTGCGCACGATCTTGCCGGCCGTCAGCTCGCGCGCGCTCGACGCGGACATCCTCGCGTTCGATCTGCGCGTCTTCGGCTTCGAGCCGAGCGTCGCGTGGGACGCGTTCGTCACGCCGGTGACGACCGAGTGGTTCGCGTTCTTCTACTTCGGCTACTTCTTCTTTTTGATGGCGCACATCTTCCCGATGATGCTGGTGGCGCGCGACAAGGCGATGCTCGCGCATTTCAGCTTCGGCATCTTCATCGTCTTCTGCACCGGGCACCTCGTCTACATGATCGTGCCGGGCTGGGGGCCGTACCACCACCTCGCGGGGCAATTTCACAACGAGCTGCGGGGCGGCGTGTTCTGGGGTCTCGTGAAAGAGGCCGTCGAGGTGGGCGGCGCGCAAAAGGACATCTTCCCGAGCCTGCACACCGCCGCGCCGACGTTCTTCGCGCTCTTTTCGTTCCGATACCGCGCCCGCACCCCGTTCAAGTACACGTGGCTCCCGATGGCGTTCTTCGCGTCGCAGATCATCGGCGCGACGATGTTCCTGCGTTGGCACTACCTCATCGACATCTTCGCCGGCATGACGCTCGCTGCGACGGCGCTGTTCGTCTCCGGGCGCGTGATGGCCTGGGAGCGAAGGCGGCGCGAGGCGTGGGGCGTGACCCCGACGTTCACGCCGCTCGAGTATCCGTGGACGAAAACGTCGCCGCGGCGTGACTGAAGCGCCATCTGGGCATGGCAGAGGAGCGGGCTCGGTTCTCGGGTTCGCGCCTCGCGGCGTTCGATTTGCGTGATCAAGGCGCGGCGCACCGGACATGCCCGGAAACGCGGGAAAAAAAGCGACAGAGACGGCGTGGTCAACGGAGTAGGGCCGTGCTACACGAAGGCGCCTTTGCGAACGGGACCTCTGAAAGGGTGGAGTTTTTAATATGAAGACGCGGCAGATTGCTTTCCTGGCGGTTGCGGGAATCTTGGGAATGGGCGCGGTCGGCTCGGTGGCATGCAGCAGCAGCAGCAGCGGCGGCGCCCTCCCGGGCGCGGACGCCAGCAGCAGCGGCTCGAGCGGTAGCTCGGGCGCGAGCGGCGGATCCAGCTCGGGCGGCAGCAGCTCGGGCGGCAGCAGCTCGGGCGGCAGCAGCGGCACCTCCGGCTCCAGCGGCTCCAGCGGCTCGTCCGGTTCCAGCGGCGACGCGGGCGGGGACTGCGGGTCGATCCCGACCCTCCACCCGACCGACGGCGGCGTCGGTCCGTACTGCCCGTTCCAGACGGCCGCCAAGTGCTCGGGCGCCGCGTGCGAGTGCACCACGGGCCAGACGTGTTGCCACCCGGGGAACTCCCCCACCCTCGAGACGTGCGCCGCGACGCCGGCCGCCTGCGCGGTCCCCGACGGTGGCGCCACGTTCCAGTGCGACACCCCGCTCCAGTGCGGCGCGGGCACGACCTGCTGCCTCCACGGCACGGTCAACAGCGATCCGGCGTGCGGCACGCTCTTCGGCTCGAAGGTCAATGGCACGTTCTGCGATCAGGCCTGCGGCACGGCCGCCGCGCCGTTCCAGGTCTGCGCGCAGCAGAGCGACTGCACGACCGGCACCTGCACGCCTTTCAAGACGAAGGGTCACCAGCTCGGCTACTGCAAGCCGTAATCCGCCTCGCGCTGCCGTTGGCTCGAAGGCTCCGCGCACCTCGCGCGGGGCCTTCGC
>JAYVXL010000353.1:0-1859 GCA_043785185.1 Myxococcales bacterium | reverse complement strand
CGTGCAGGAGTTGCTTCGCGCGGGACGCTCGCGGCGACGTTCGCGGCCTGCCTCGGCGCGGTCGGGTGCGGCGGGGCGACGCAGAACGTCCGCGCGTTCCGCGCCTACGCGCACGAGGACCCGAGCATCAAGGTCTCGATCGATCGCGTCGAGGACATCGCGGTGACGCTGCAGCTCGTCGACAGGATCCTGACGGGCACGAGCTATACGCCGAACGACCTTTGGGTAAAGCGCCTGCCGCTCAGCAACTCCGACGCCAAGCGCATCAAGGAGGAGCTTCACGACCGGTATCCGTACAACGGCTCGGGCGAGCACGAAGTGCCGATCCTGAAGGTCTACCGCGATCACATCCAGGACACGTTCCGCGACTACGGCCCGCCGCCCGAGAAGGGGAAGTACCCCTCGCTCCTCGACGCGGTCGCTGGCTTGAACCCGCGCACGGCGGACGTGAAGAAGCACTGGCTCACCTACCGCGACGTGACGCAGCACCTCGCCGACGCGCACGAGAACGCGCACCGCATCTCGCAAGAGATGCTCGGCGCGAGCGCGGAAGACCAGAAGCGCCGCCAGCCCGAGCTCGATCGCGCGCGCGGGGACGTCGCCGCGGCGCAGGCCGCCGTGATGGTCGCCAAGGAGCACGTGCGCACGGACGCCGAGCTGCTCGCGAGCGATCAGGAGCTGACGACCGGCGACAAGGAGCAGATCGCGCGCGACGGCTTCTTCGCGCTGTCGGTGTGCTTCCGCATCGAGCTCGAGGCGCTCGCGCTCTTGCCCATCATCGCGATCCAGACCATCCGCGCGCTGCCCACCGCGCCTGCGGACCTGACGAACAAACCGAACTTGAAGATCGGCCGGCAGGTCTACCAGCTGCCGCAGTACATCGTCGGCATCAAGGAGTCGATGAACCGCCAGGCGGAGATCCTCGAGTCGATGACCGGCGCGCTCGCCAAGGCGCTCAAGACGTCGGTCGACGACAGCCCGGGCTTCGCGCTCTCGGAGAGCGTGGTCGATCAGATCGTCGGCATCACGCTCGACTCGTTCCGCGTGGACGTGCACGCCGGCGCCGATGCGTTCGTCTACTCGTCGATCGGCACGAGCGATCGCTCCGGCGACAACAAGGCCTCGTTCGACTACCGCGGCCGGGCGTACAAGCTCGACTACCGGATCGACCCGATCTTCCTCGCGTCGGCGCGGCTCGACGTCGTGCTCGACTGGATCCGCATGCCCGGGGTCGCGAACCTCGGCTTCGGCTACGCCACCGATCGCGTGTGGAGCTCCGGGGGCAAGGTCGAGTCGAGCTCGCTCACCGACGCGCTCGGCATCAAGGGCGTCGCGAGCGACGTCATCGACGCGGGCATCGGTCTCCTCGGCATCCGCTCGAGCGTGAAGCTCGCGACGTTCACGAACGGCAAGCTGAACCAGGTGCAAGCCACGAACGTGGGCGGCGTCGCCGCGTCGGCGCCCTTGCAGATGAAGTACTCGCAGGTCGACGTCGGCTACGACATCCTCTGGGCGCTCAACGACGACAACCTGCGGTCGTTCATGGAGGAGCTCGTCGTCGGCGGCCGCTACGTCGACTACCAGCTCCCGCGCATCGTCTATGAGCTCAAGGACACGAGCGCGACGCCGGGCGAGCAGCACTTCACGTTCAACCGCGAGAGCCCGCCGCAGGTCGTCGAGTCGAAGTACTACATGGCCGCGGTGAGCGCGCGGTTCGGGCAGGGCGACGGGCCGCGTTGGTCGCCGTTCCTCGACGTCGGCCTCGCGGGCGGCGGCGGGCCGGTCTCGTTCTACTTCCTGCAGCCCGGCGTCACGCCGGGCTCGGCCGACGCGGCGCTCGATCAGAACCACGACCACGT
>JAYVXL010000352.1:0-6323 GCA_043785185.1 Myxococcales bacterium | reverse complement strand
CGCCGCGCGAGACGATGGAGTACCGCGACGGTGAGCTCGTGCTCGTCAAGCCGCGCCCCGGCTCGGCCGGCGGACCGCCGCCCGAGCCCGCGCCCGCCCCGGCGAACGCGTAGTCGCGGGCCCGCGCGGGCCGAGCCACCAAGCGCACATCGCGAACACGGCGCGGCGCGTTTCGGGTTTTCTCTTGACGTTCGCGAGCCTATGCCTAATATCCGCGCGGCTCGGCAAGGGCGGGTAGCTCAGTTGGCAGAGCGCTGGCTTTACACGCCGGATGTCGCAGGTTCAAACCCTGTCCCGCCTACTCGGGGGATCCTCAAGCGGGTGAGCCCGGCGACGAAACGAGAGACGCGCAGACGAAGTCGTAGTAACGAGACGCACGCAGTAACCGCTTCGGGGCGGTAGTTAAGTTGGTTATAACGCCGGCCTGTCACGCCGGAGGCCGCGGGTTCGAGTCCCGTCCGCCCCGCAAAAAGAGCTCGTCCACCGAAGAGGTGGACGAGCTTTTTGCTTTTCGTGCGGTCGAGAGGGCGGAAGCCTGCGGCTCCCCCTCGCGCGCGGGGCGCGCGAGCCTCCCCCGCGCGTCGCTTCGCGAGATCGTGCGGAGCGCACGACGGGCGGGAGGCCGGCTGGCGGGGACGGCCCGCTAAAAACGTGACGGCTATCGCGTGCGCGTCGTCGGGGCCCCACACCGCCTCTCCGATGCGCCCCTAGCGGCAGCGGCTTCGCGTAGCGTCCGCGCACGCAAACGGTGGAGGGCACTCGACCACGCCGCAAGGCACGGCGGCTCCCGCGTCGACTGCCGGTGGCGGGCCGCAGGAGACGAAGTCCGTTCCGTGAATGCAGGTCGCGCCGGGCGCGGAGACGCAAACCACGTTGCCGCAGACCCCGTAGCTCGCGAGGCCAGGTGGGAGGTCACCCTTTGCGTCTGCAGTGAGGCAGCAATACCCGGAGCACGCGTCGTAGACCGAAAGCACGAACGCATTTGGAACGTCGATGCAGGCCTGGGATGGCGAGAAACCGCCGTTGAACGGTTCGCACTTGCCTCCGAGCTGCGCGCACCACGACGAGGCGTCTGCGGCGTCCGCCGATCCGTCGTGGTTGGTGGGCGCATCGGCGCCAGCGTCGAACGAATACGGGGGCGGTCCGTCGGATGTGCCGGACGAGGTGCACGCCCAAGCAAAGACGATGGTTCCGACCAAAATGACCCTTGCCACGTCTTCTTCTCCGAGCGCAGGTCATCGGTGACTCTTCACTCGCCGATCGCTGTCGCCGGTAGCACGATGCAGGCATGCGAAGCGGGGGATTCGTTTAGAGGCCCGCCGATTTCCGCTGCGAGACTCGACCTGGCACACTGCGGGTGACGCGGAGTGCTCGAGGTCGATCCGGCTGCCCGGCGCCGCTGCCTGTCCGGTTCTCAGAGCCACTTGGTCCTCTACCGTCGTCTTGTACGCTTGACGTATAACGTACGGGAGCTAGATTGAACGGTGGCCATCGTGACCTTCCGCTGCGCCCAGACGCGGGCGGTCTACGAGGGGGGTAAGTGCCCCCGTTTCGTAAACTTCCGATCGGTCCTCGAGCGGAAGCTCGCCATGCTCGACGCGGCGGCCGACCTCGGCGACCTCCGCATTCCGCCAGCGAACCGCCTCGAGGCCCTCAAGGGTCATCGGAAGGGCCAGCACTCGATTCGGGTCAACGACCAGTTCCGCTTGTGCTTCGTCTGGACGGCCGCGGGGCCCAACGACGTGGAGTGCGTCGACTACCCTGACCGGAGTAAACCATGAACAGCACCCCCAAGAACGGCATGCGCCCTATCCACCCCGGCGAAGTTCTCCGTGAGGAGTTCCTCGTCCCGCTCGACATGAGCGCGAACCGCCTCGCGCAGGTCCTCGGCATCCCGACGAACCGCATCACCGAGATCGTCGGCGCGCGCCGCGGCGTGACGGCCGACACGGCCCTGCGGCTCGCGCGTGCGTTCGGCACGACCGCAGATTTTTGGATGAACCTCCAGAAGACGCACGACCTGCGCAAGGCGGAGATCGAACTGGGGGCAGAGATCAAGGCGATCAAACCCTTGCCCATCGCCGGCTGAGGGGGCGTCGGAGAGCGCCCGCTTCGCCCGGAGTTTCACCTCACCGGTCGAGGTCGCCTGGGTCACGCGACCGTTAGTTCGCGTGCGCGTCCTCGGGGCCCCACACGGCCCGGTCGCGCAAGGTCGGAGGCTCGTCCCCCTCCTCGATCAGCGCGGCCAGATCCGCGATGGAGCGCACGTACTCGAGGCGCGGCAGCGAGACGTCGATCGCCAGCTCCTCCTCCACGCGCGTCACGATGAGGACGAGGTCGAGCGCGTCGAGGCCGAGCTCTGCCCGCAGATTGGTGTCGACGTCGAACGAGCTCTCGGGCAGGTCGACGTGGCGCGCGACGGCGCGCGTGACGGTGCGAAGCACGAGCGAGTCGGGGTGCGAGGGCATGCGAAGGACCTCCGCGTGACGGGGTAGTTGAAGGGAGCGTGCGATGGACGAAGAGAAGCCTGCGTCGAGGAGAAAACCATCGAGCGAGACCGTTCACTCCCGGCGGCGCGATCTTCCCGCCGCCGCGCGACGCGGGGTGCGGGTGGTGGCGTCAGTGTGCGACGGCCAAGAGGAGCGTCGCGAGGCCGGCGACGGCGGCGCTGCTGGCGATCACGCGCAGGCCGCGGCGGCGCTGGGCGGCGAGCTCGGCCTTGTCTGCGACCGGCGCCGGCCCCGACGCCGTCATGCGCAGGCCGCGAAGCGCGGTGAACCCGCACGTCTTCGTGAGGCCTGCGTAGACGGCGTACGTGCCGAAGTACATTGGAAGCGCGACGAGGAGCCGGTAGGCCGTCCCCACCTCTGCGCGTACGAGCGCGACCGCGACCCCGAGGCTCAGGGCGATCATGACGACGCCGAGGCGCAGCTGGAAGTTCTGCGCGCGCGTGTCGAGGTTGGCCTCCGACGGCTCCATAGAGACAAACATAAGCCGTCCGCGCCGGAGCGCCAGTGGGCTTCAGCCTCGGCGTACCTTGACGAAAAGCCCCCGAGGACGCGCGGGCATCGTACCCTCGTGCGCTGGAGCGTTTCGGGACCATGAGGAGGCTGCTCATTCGCTGGCTCGACCTCCGCGCCGGGGAGGGGCGGGTGGTCGCGCAAGCGTTCGTCGTGCTCTTCCTCATTATCGCGGGGCACACGACGCTCGAGACGGCACGCGACGCGCTCTTCCTCAGCAAGCTGCCGCCGAGCCAGCTCAACGTCGTCTACGTCGTCCTCGCCGCGCTCACGTTCTTCATTGGCTCGGCGTCGACGCGCCTCGCCGCCGCCTTCGGGCGGCGCAATGCGCTCATTTGCTCGCTCGTCGTCGCGGCGTACCTGACGACGCTCCTCCGGATCCTCGCGCCGACGCGCGCGGCCATCCTGTCGCTCTACGTCTTCAGCGGTCTCGTCGGCGCGGTGCTCTCGCCGCAGTTCTGGTTGCTCGCGGGGCGCCTCTTTACCGTCGCGCAGGGGCGACGGCTCTTCGGGCCGATCGCGTCGGGCGGCGTCCTCGGGGGCGTCGCTGGCGCGACGGCCGCCGCGCTCCTCGTGCAGACGCTGCCCGTCGTGACGCTGCTGCCGGTGGCGGCGGGCTTCTTCGTCGCGACGGCGATGGTGCTGACGACCGTGAGCGAGGAGGAGCCGCAAAGCCTCCCGTCGCCGGGGTTCGCGCGCGCGAGCACGATCCCACCGCCGCCGCCGAAGCCCGCCACGCCCGCCAGCTGGGCCGCGCTCCTGCGCGACAACCCGTTCCTCGTGCGCATCGGCCTGCTCGTGGGCTTGACGACCGCGGCGCTGCTCGTCGTCGACTACCTCTTCAAGTCCACCGCGGCGCGTGTGCTCCCCGCCGCGAGCCTCGGCATGTTCTTCGCGCGGTACTACGCGGCGGTGAATGTCCTCTCGCTCTTCGTGCAGCTGTTCGTCGCCAGCCGCCTCATCCGCCGGATCGGTGTCTTGCCGGCCGTGGCGGTGATGCCGGCGCTCCTCATGGGGGGCGGCGTGGTCGCGCTGGTCGGCGGCGGCGCGCTGCTCGTCGTGCTCGGCCTCAAGTCGATCGACGGGGGCATGCGCCACTCGCTCAACCGCGTCGCGTCGGAGCTGCTGTACCTGCCGCTCCCCGGCGAGGCGCGCGAGCGCGGCAAGACGCTCATCGACGGCGTCCTGTCGCGCGTCGTGCAGGCCGCGGTCGCGGGCGTCCTGCTCGTCCTGTCGGTGCAGGGACTCGCGACGCCGCGCGTCCTCGCCGCGATCGTCGTGGCGCTCGCGGCGGGGTGGCTCGCGCTCACGGTGTCGATGCGCGGCACGTACCTCGACCTCTTCCGCCGCGCGCTCGCGCGCGATCCGCGGTCCGCGGCCGGCGAGCTCGGCCTCGACGCGGCGGGCACGCTCGTCGAATCGCTCGCGAGCCCGGAGCCGGCGAACGTGACGGCCGCGATGGAGATCCTGGCGCAGAACGGCCGCGAGAAGCTGATCCCCGCGCTCGTCCTCTACCACGACGCGAAGAGCGTCCTCGTGTACGCGCTCCAGCTCTTCGGCGCGAGCGCGCGCGAGGACTGGATCCCGCTCGCCGAGCGGCTGCTCGGGCACACCGAGGAGGCCGTGCGCATCGCCGCGGTCCGCGCGCTCGCCATGCACGGGCGCGTCTCCGCGCTCGAGAAGGCGCGCGAGGACCAGAGCGCGCGCGTGCAGGCGTACGCGGCGTTCCACCTCGCGCTCCGCGAGGGCGACGCCGAGTTGTGCGACGACCCGAGCATCTCCGCGATCCTGCGCATGCCGGGCGAGGTCGGGCGCGAGAGCCGCCTCGGGCTCCTCCGCGCGATATCGGACACCGGCGACCGTCGCGCGGCGGGCGTCATCGACGAGCTGGCGCGCCTCGAGCAAGGCGCCGACGAGGGCGTCATCGAGCAAATCTCCGAGGCCGTCGCGAAGCTCCAGGATCCGCGGTTCGTCGCGCCCGCGGTGCAGCGCCTCGGCATGCGCGTCGGGCGGGAATCGGTGCGCGAGGCGCTGGTCGCGCTCGGCGAGCCCGCGCTCGAGGAGCTGCGCCGCGTGCTCGTGGATGCGAGCGCACCGCGCCGCCTTCGCGCGCAGATCCCGCAGACGATCGCGCGCTTCGGCTCCCAGCGCGCGGCGGATCTCCTCGCCGTCGGGCTCGCCGCGGAGGCGGACGGGCTCGTGCGCTACAAGATGCTGCGCGGGCTAGGTCAGCTCGTCGCCAAGGGCTCCGTCAGCGTGGACCGCCCGCGCATCGAGCGCGAGGTGCGGCGCAACCTCGAGGACCACATGCGCCTCTTGGCGATCGAGACGGCGCTCCGGGCGGCGGGGGGAGTCGGCGCGCTCGCGGCGACGCCCGCGGGCCGGCTGCTCGGCGGGCTCTTGTCCGACAAGCTGTCGCAGGCGCTCGCCCGCGCGTTCCGCCTCCTCAAGATCGCCTACCGCGACGAGGACATTCACCGCGTCCACGCCGCCGCGCTCTCGGAGGACAAGCGCGCGCGCGCGAACGCCGGCGAGTTCCTCGACGCGCTCCTCGTTCGGCCCGACCAGCGCGCCCTCCGCGCGCTGCTTCGGCTGGCCCTCGAGGACGCGCCGGCGGCCCAGCGCGTCGCCGAGGCGGCGCCGCTCGTCGGCGCGGCGCCGCGCGACGCCGACGCGGCGCTCGTTGCGCTCGTCGAGGACCACGACGAGGCCGTGGCGGCGCTGGCCGCCCACCACGCGGCCACGCTCGGGCGGCCGGACCTGACGCGCAAGATCGATCTTGCCAAGCGCGGGCGCCCGCGCGTCGCGGAGCAAAGCGCGCGTCTCTTCGGCGACGCGGGCGACCCGCTCGAGGTGCAACGTGTCTGAGGCGACCGAGGCGCAGCGCGTCGCGCGCGAGATCTTCTTGAAGACGATCGTGCCGCGCGGGCGGCGCACGTTCTGGGTCACGAGCCGGCTCGCCGAGGCCATGGAGGACGTCGACGCGCGCGCCGGGGAGGTGCTCTTCGAGGCGGGCAGCCCCGCGGAGCACTACTACTTCCTCGTGAGCGGAGAAGTCGAGATGGTCCGACAAGGCGCGCGCGGGTGGCCCGTGGCGGGGCCCGGTCTGGTGGGCGTCCTCGACATCGCGCTCGAGCGCCCGCACGCGCGCGCCGCCGTCGTGAAGCGCGACGCGCACCTGCTCCGGCTACACGCGTCGGTTTGGTTCGACGCCCTCGAGGACAGCTTCGAGGTGACGTACGCGGTCCTCATGAGCATGGCCGGCGTGTCGCATGCGCTGCACGTGCGCCCGCCTCCCGCCGG
>JAYVXL010000351.1:0-6326 GCA_043785185.1 Myxococcales bacterium | reverse complement strand
CGTCTTCGACAACGCCGCCACGTGGCTCGAGGCGCACAAGTCCGAGCGGTTCCTCCTCGTCGTGCACGCGCGCGGCGGCCACCCGCCGTGGGACGCATCCCCGGACGAGCTGAAGACGATGCCGCCCGAGGGCTACACCGGAAACATCGACCCCCGTCACGCCGCCGAGCTGTTGGCCAAGGCCCGCCACGTGCCGCCGATGCTGCGATTCGGCGAGCAAGAGCGCGCGCGCACGTGGGCGCTCTACGAGAGCGCGCTCTCGGCGAGCGACGCCGCGCTCGGGCGCATCTTGCATCAGCTGCGCGCGTCGGGGCGCGACGCCGACACGACGGTGATCGTCACGAGCGACGTCTCCGTCGACGAGGCCGCGCACGTTCCATTCGGCGACGGCGAGACGCTCGACGAGGCCGCGCTGCGCGTACCGCTCGTCGTGCGACCGAACGCCGAGGCCCGCGCGCTCGTGGGGCCCGGTCGTCACGTGCGCGCGGCGACCTCGGGTCTCGACCTCGCGCGCACCGCGCTCGCGGCCCTCGGGCTCGCGCCGCCGAGCGCGTTCGGCGGCCTCGATCTGCTCGCGTCCTCGCGCGACGAGGAGGACGCGCGCCCCCTGCTCGCCACGCTCGGCGAGCGCTACGCGCTCCTGTGGGGCACGTTCCTCCTGACCGGCGCGCCCGGCAAAGAGCCGAAGCTGTGCAACCTGTCGCTCGAGCCGATTTGCACGACCGACGTGCGCGCGACCCACCCGCTCGCGAGCGAGGCCACCCAACGGGAAGCCTGGGACGCGCTCGAGCGCCTGCCGGCGGCGCCGCCGCATGAAATCCCGGCGCTCGACGCCGCGGCGGCAGCGGCGCTGAAGGCCTGGGGTCGCTGAGCACTGTCGCCGAGCCCTTCGAGCGTGCTAAGACGGGCGGGCTTTTGGGAGAGGTGACCGAGTGGTCGAAGGTGCATGATTGGAAATCATGTGTACCCGCAAGGGTACCAAGGGTTCGAATCCCTTTCTCTCCGCTGAATTGGCCCCGCGCACAATCTTGATGGCCCCAGACTCTGGGGCCGAGCAGCGTGAGCTCGCCCATGCCGACCTCCGCCCACTGACGGTCGGCGCGGCGGTAAGCAGTTGATCATCACACTCCATCGGTGCCGCGTTCGGTCGGCGACCCAGGTGACGGCCAGCGGGCACCGACGATTCGCACGTGCCGCGTTGACGAACGGGCGCGACCACCTCTACGTGACGGACCGCGCCGGGCGCAGCCTCGGAGCAACGACGGCCCCCTTCCCCGCGGGGCGTTCTTGCTTCGCCCGCAGAATCGCCTCGCCGCACCCCTGTCGAAGACGCGCGGGAGAAACCCGCATCGTGCGCGCAGCCGCCGCTTGGCGCGGGGTTTGCGTTGCGAGCCGAGAATGTCAATCGTCGCTTGGATCATCCTCGGTTTGGTTTCCGGTTTCATCGCGAGCAAGATCGTAAACAAGAGCGGCGAGGGGATTCTTCTCGACATCGTTCTCGGCGTCGTCGGCGCGGTGGTCGGTGGCTTTCTCTTCAACACGTTTGGCGCCACCGGCGTCACCGGATTGAACATTTGGAGCATGTTCGTCTCCGTCATCGGAGCGATCGTCGTGCTCTTCGTGAAGCATGCGGTGATGGGGCGCCGGTAAGCACGCGCGTCAAAGCGCTGCGAAAGTTCCACCGGGCGCGAGACGGCATGAGACCTGCTCATAAATCAGCGTGAAGATCGCCCGCCTGGTTCAGATGATGCGCCCCTGGGGTAAGCGGGCTCTCCTCGCCCTCGGGGGGACGTACCTCGCGTACCTCCTCTTGGTGAACCTCGCGCTGGCGGTCGGCCTCTTGCCGCATGAGCTCGACATGCGGCCCTCGAAGGTCCACGTCGCGTACAAATCCGCGTGGACTTGGTTTCCGGGCCGCGTTCACGCGCGCGAGCTGCGTGTGGTGGGCTCCGACAGCTCGATGCAGTGGCAGTTCAACCTGGACGAGGTGACCGTACGCATTTCCATCTGGGACGTCTTGCACCGGCAGTTCACCGGATCGCACGTACGCGCGCACGGCGTCGTCGCGCGGCTTCGCAGCAGGCTCACGCCGAGCGAGGCGACCCAGGAAGTTCTCTCCGTGCTGCCTCCGATTGACGGACTTGCGCTCGAGTCCGTCATCCGCCCGGAACCGCCGCCGCCGCCGCTCACCGACGAGGAGTACAACCTTTGGGCGGTGCGCCTCGAGGACATCGACGCGCAGGGCGTTCACGAAGTGTGGTTCGACGGATATCGCTTCCTGGGGGAGGCCTCGGCCTTGGGTCGCGCGTTCATGCTGCGTCCGCAGCGGCTGCTTGCGGTCGGTCCGGTCGTCATCGACGTGACCCGCGGCGACATGCGTCTCGGACCGGAGGTGCTGACCGATGGCCTCACGGGGCACCTGCTGGCGGAGATCGCGGCGTTCGACCCGCGGACAGACCCGCCTGGGGGCGCGCTCCATTTTCTCACGGCCACCGCGCAGGGTGACGGACACGTCGCGAGCCTGCGTTTTTTGAACCACTACTCTCCGGGGGCGTCGGATCCCAAGCTCGATGGCGGCGCGGGCGCGATGCACGCGGAGCTTCATCTTCTCTCGGGCGTCGTCGCCGTCCCTACGCGTGTTTCGCTCGATTTGGCGGACGCGTCGGTCGTGGCGCGCGAGCATCGGTTCGCCGCTTCGTCCAAGCTCACGCTCGTCGTCGAGGAGGCCGCGGGAGCTCCCGAGGGTCATCTCGCCGTGAACCTCACGGGCGTGGACGTTCGACGCGCGCGTGCGGACACCCCGCTGGTTCGGTCGCCGCAGATCGCGCTCGCCGCGCGCGCCAAGAAGCTCGACTTGACCGACGATGCGTTCGGCGACGCGACCGTCTCGATCGATGTCCCCCAAGCCGTGATGCCTCACCTGCGCGCGCTCGAGCCGTACCTCGCGGATTCAGGATTCTCCGCGCGGGCGGGGAAGGTGACCGTGCACGCCAAGGCCACGGCGTCGTTCGCGACGGGCACCGGGAGCGGCGAGCTCGGCCTCATGACCGAGGGCGCGGTGGTCCGCGTGAAGGACGCGGACTTCCGCGGCGCACTGACGGCGAACGTGAAATTGCCGCTCGTCGACCTGCGCGCGAAACGCGCGGAATTCTCGGGCAGCCGCATCGAGCTTCGCGACTTCGGCCCGACGACCGAGCGGCACGACCCGTACTGGTGGGGGCGCGTGGAGCTCGAGAAAGCGTCCGCGTCGTTCGGCGACGCGCCGAGCTTTCGCTCCGGCATCGCGGTCCAATCCAAGGATGGGCGCCCGTTCTTGAAGGTGTATGGGGTGAAACAGGAGGGCGCACCCCCGTGGCTCATGAACCTCGTGAACCTCGATGACCTGCGCGGCGTCTTGGCGTTCGCCGTGGCGCCGAACGTCGTCCAGGTGCACGACCTGCACCTCAAAGGCGGCGCGTTCGACGTGCGCGGCAGCTACGACAAGCGCGGGTCGGACGAGCGGGGCGCCGCGCTCGTCACGTGGGGACCGTTCTCCGTTGCGATCGCGGTTAGGAACGGTAAGACGGACCTCAAGCTACTCAACCCCGCGGAGCTTCAGCAAGCCACCGCCTCTCAGAGCGCGCTGTAAACAGCATGTCGAAACGAAAGCGAGATGGCGGTGAGGTTGGTCGCGACGCCAAAGAGCGCGCGGCGATCGAAGAGCAATGGAACATCCGCGGTAAGGGCAAACCGCCGAAGCGAAAACCGGGAAAGAAATACAAGTACGTCGACGAGCTCGCGCGGCTGCAGTTCGAGCTGCTCAAGCTCCAGGAGTCCGTGCGCATCGAAGGGCTGCGCGTCGTCGTCATCTTCGAGGGTCGCGACGCTGCCGGAAAGGGCGGCGTCATCAAGCGCATCGCGGAGAGCCTGAACCCGCGCTACTGCCATATCGTCGCGCTCGGCACTCCGACGGAGCAGGAGCGCGGGCAATGGTACTACCAGCGCTACGTCGCGCGCCTCCCGGCGCGGGGCGAGATCGTGCTCTTCGATCGCAGCTGGTACAACCGCGCGGGCGTCGAGCACGTGATGGGGTTTTGCACCAACGCCGAGTACAAGGAGTTTCTCCGAAGCTGCCCGCTCTTCGAAGAGATGCTCGTGCGCTCCGGCATCTATCTCATCAAGTATTGGTTCTCGGTCAGCGATGAGGAGCAGGAGAGGCGTTTCCTCGAACGGATCGAGACCCCGATCAAGCGCTGGAAGCTGAGCCCCATGGACTTGACCTCGCGCGAGCGCTGGGTCGAGTACTCGCGCGCAAAAGACAAGATGCTCAAGCACACCGATTGTAAGCGGACGCCGTGGCACATCGTCGACGCGGACAACAAGAAGAAGGCGCGCCTCAACTGCATTGCCCATCTTCTCCACCAAGTCCCCTACAAGAACCTGACTCCGGTCGATGTGGAGCTGCCGCCTCGCCAGAGGGACGCGACGCTTCGCCGTCCCAAAAAATCCGCGCAGCGCTGGGTCCCAAATCGCTACTGACCGGCGGACGCGCGCGCCCGGCATCCGCGCTCGGGATGCTTTATCGTCGACGAATGCCGTCCTACGCGATCGTGTTCGTCGTGGGGGCGGTGCTGGGGACCCTGCTCGACCAGCTCCACGTCCGCGGCGGCGTGCTCAGCTACCCGCGTCCTCTACTCCTCGGCCAGGCGGCGTGGGTGCCGCTCCTCTTCGGCGTGGCCGCCGTCTCGCTCGGGGTTCTGCACCGGTCGCTGCGGCGCGCCCTGCGTGGCCCAATGGAGCTCTCGACGCGCGGGCTCGTGCGCGACGGCGGCCTGTTCGTCATCGCGTACGCGACAAGCGGCTTCGCGCGCGTCTCGTCGTTCGCGTTGCTCAGCCTCTTCGTCCTCGCGTACGCGGTGCGCGTCGTCGTCTTGCGCGAGCCGCGTCACCGGATCCTCCACGCGCTCGCCTGCGCGGCCATCGGGATCGTCGCCGAGTCTGTACTCGTCACGGTGGGCGCGTTCCGTCATCACGTGGTCGACGTGTGGCTCGTCCCGTTCTGGCTCCCCGGTCTTTACATGCACGCGGCGCCTTTCCTGGGCGACCTCGACGACCGCGCGGGCGCAGGGAACGATGAGCGATATCGCGATAGCGTTTGAGACGACGCCATTGACCTCCTCGCTACGTGACCGGGGAAGCGGAAAGCGGACGTCTCGTACGCGGCGTCGTCAACGCTCGACGGTGACGCCTTTCCAAAACGCCACGTGGCCCGTGATGTTCTTCGCCGCCTCTTTCGGCGTCGGGTAAAACCAGGCCGCATCCCGGTTGGTCTGCCCGTCGACGGTGACATCGTAGTAGCTCGCGAGGCCCTTCCACCCGCAGGTGGTGTGGGTCGCGCTCGGCCGGAGGTGCTCTTTTACGACCGACTCGGGCGGGAAATAAACGTTCCCTTCCACGATCTCGAAGGTCACCGACTCGGCGATGACCTTTCCATTCCAAATCGCTCTTGCCATCGTTACCTCCTGCCAGACCGGCATCTCTTCGATGCCGGGCCCTCGGCGCGCGTTGCCACGGCGATCGCGCGCTCGAGGCGCCGCGCAGGCGCTTACTTCTCCGGGTCGGCAGTCGTTGTTGGCGGGTCGCTGAGATGGCGCACGACCTCTGCGAGGTGCGCGTCCTCGACGCCGAGCGCGCGCAACGCGTCGTGGAGACGCACGACGTACTCGCGGTTCGGTCCACTGGGCCCGCGGCGCGTCGCCACCCACGCGGCGAGTTCACGCTCGGGCAGCGGGCCGAGGAAATGCGCGTTGCCCGGCCCCGCCACGTACGTGAGGCCGTGCGCGAACGGCGCCTGCCCGGGCGCGTCCGTCAGCGGCAGCACCTCGCGCACGAAGCCCGCTTGCTCGCGCGCGTCCAGCTCGGCGAGCGTCTCGGCCTTCCACGCCGGGTCGATGCGGTACGCGAGCCCGCCCGTCACCTCGCCGGGCGCCGGCACGAGCGTCACCACGCGTCCGGGCGCCTCGGGGACGCCGCGGTGATCTGGCGAGCCCTGCCACAGCCGGCGCATCCACCCGCCGACGTACGCGCGGCGCGTCTCGAGGTACCGAAACGACGGCCGAAAGATCAGCGAGCCATACGCGAAGATCCACATTGGGACGGGCTCCCGCCTCAGTCGAAGTGGTCCATGTCGGCCTCGGCCGTCCGCACCCACGCGTGGCGGCGTGACTCGTAGACGGAGACTCTCGGAGCCGGGAATGTGGGATCGGCAAACGCTCCAACGGCCACGGCGATCAGGTCGGGGTCGGTGTCCGCCGTGTAGTAGACCGTCGAGCCGTTCTGCGGCGTCA
>JAYVXL010000350.1:0-6337 GCA_043785185.1 Myxococcales bacterium | reverse complement strand
AGAACGTAGCGCGCATGGGCCTCGAGTCTACGCGGTTCATTGTGGCCGGGTGAAGGAGTACGATGGGCCCTCATGCGTACGAACGTGGAGCTCATCGCCGCGAAGCGCGACGGCCAGGCCCTCGAAGACGCAGAGATCCGCGGGCTGATCGCGGCCTTCATGGACGGCGGCCTCGCCGACTACCAGATGGCGTCGCTGCTCATGGCGATTTTTTTTCGCGGCCTGGGCGACGCCGAGACCGTCTCGCTCACCGAGGCGATGCTCCACTCCGGCAAGGTGCTCGACCTCTCGCAAATCCCTGGAGCGAAGGTCGACAAGCATTCGACGGGCGGCGTCGGCGACAAGGTGTCGATCTGCCTCGCGCCGCTCGTCGCCGCGTGCGGCGTACCCGTGCCGATGGTCAGCGGGCGCGGCCTCGGCCACACCGGCGGCACGCTCGACAAGCTGGAGGCCATCCCCGGCTTCCGCACGGATCTGTCGACCGAAGACTTCGCGCGCGTCGTCGCCAGCGTCGGCACGTGCATGATCGGGCAGACGAAGGACATCGCGCCCGCCGACAAGCGCATCTACGCGCTGCGCGACGTCACCGCGACCGTCGAGTGCGTACCGCTCATCGTCGCGAGCATCCTCTCGAAGAAGCTCGCCGAGGGCATCGACGGGCTCGTCCTCGACGTGAAGGTCGGCCGCGGCGCGTTCATGAAAGACTTGGAGAGCGCGCGCGTCCTCGCGAAGGCGCTCGTGCGCGTGGGCACGCGCGCCGGCAAGAAGGTCGTCGCCGTGCTCACGAGGATGGACGCGCCGCTCGGCCACGCCGTCGGCAACGCGCTCGAGACGCGCGAGGCGATCGACGTGCTGCACGGCAAGGGGCCGGCCGATCTCGTCGAGTGCACGATGGTGCTCGGCGCGGAGATGCTCGTCCTCGGCGGCAAGGCAAAGGACGTCACGGCGGCGCGCGCGCGGCTCGCCGAGGCCATCGCGAGCGGCGCGGCGCAGCGCGTGATGGAGCGAATGATCGCCGCCCAGGGCGGCGACGCCGAGGTCGTCGCCGAGCCATCGCGCCTGGCGATCGCCGCGCATCAAGTCAAGGTCGCGTCGCCGACGGACGGCTTCGTGACGCGCGCCGACGCGCTCGAGATCGGCCTCGCCGCGGTGGCGATGGGCGCGGGCCGCACGCGCGCCGACCAAGCCGTCGACTCCGCCGTCGGCATCACGGTGCACGGCAAGCCCGGTGTCCGCGTCGCGCGGGGCGACGCGCTCGCCACCTTGTACGTCCGCCACCCCGCCGACGCGTCCGCCGTCGCCGCGCGCGTCGCGGCCGCGTTCGAGGTCGCGCCGCAGGCGAAGCTCGAGGGCCCGTTGATCCTCGAGCGGATCGTGGACTGAGGGGCCGCGATGGGGGATGCGCTCACGACACCTGCCTGCCGCGAGCCGAGCGACGACGAAGTCTTGGAGGGGATCTCCCGCGCCGTCGCGCGGAGCGTCTCGGGCTTCGACGACAGCGTCCTCGGAACCCTGTTCGAGCAGCTGCGCCGGAGCATCGCGTTCGACGAGCTCGTCGTCTCGCTCGAGGAGGAGGGGGGCCGCAGCTTCCGCATCTTCGCGCGCGCGGGCGGGCCGAACGATATCGCGTTCCCGAGCGGCGTCCGCGTCCCGTACGACTCCGCCCTCGAGGGCTTCGGCAGCCCGGGTGACGTCGTGTCGGCGCTCGTCGTCGACGACGTCGCGAACCGCGAGACGCCGATGCACATGGCCATCCACGCGGCGGGCATCGCGAGCTACGTGACGGTGCCGGTGCAGGGCGCGATCGGCTTCCGCGTCTTCTTGACGCTCTCGAGCGGCGACGCGCGCAATCCCTGGCGCGAGAAGCTCACGCTCTTCAATCGCGTCGCGCGCGTGCTCGAACCGGCGTTCGGGCGCATCCGCGCCGTCTTGCGCGCGCGCGTGCTGGAAGCGCTCGTCGACGCCTCGCCCGACGGGATGCTCGCGCTCGACGGCGGGCGCGTCGTGCGCGAGTGCAACGTCGCCGCCGAGCGCCTGCTCGGTCGCCCGCGCGCCGACGTGCTCGGCCGACCCCTCGACGAGCTCCTCGGCGAAGGCGTCGGAGCGCAGGTCCTTGCGGCGATCGCCTCGGGCTCCGCCCGCGCGAAGCTGGAGTTGAACGTCGGCCCGCCGGCGGCGTCGACGATGGTGGACGTCACGGTCGGAGCGGTCGTGGGCGAGACCGAGGCCGCGTACCACGTGCACATTCGGGACGCGCGCGAGCGCCTCGCCGCGGAGGCGGCGACCGCGCGCCGGCTCGAGCACCTCACGTTCCTGCGCACGCTCGCCGAGTCGCTCGGCGCGGACCTCCGCGTCCAGACGGCGGTGGATCGCGCGCTCGACGTTTGTCTCGCGCAGCGGCCCATCCGCGCGGCCGCCGCGTTCCGCGCCGAGCAAGGCGGCGCGCTGCGCCTCATCGCCGCGCGCGGCGCCGACGCGGCGCTCAGCGGCCTCGGCTCGCTGCAGCGCGCGGAGCTGGAGACGCTCGCGTTCGGCGACGCGTGGACGCTCGCGCTCCCGCTGTCGCACGCGCGGCGCCCGTGGGGCGTCCTCTTCGTCGTCGGGCGCTCCCCTGGGCCCGTGCCGCCGCAGGAGCGCGACCTCTGGGACTCCGCCGCTGCCACCGTCTCGGCCGCCGTTCACGCCGCCCAGGATTTCGAGCACGTCGTCGAGCTCGAGGCCGAGAACCGACTCCTCGTCGACAGCCTGCCGGTCATCGTCGCGCGCGTCGAGCCCACGCTCGCGTGGTCGACGTCGTTCGTGAACGGCGCGGCCGAGCGCATCCTCGGCGCGCCGACCTCCGAGCTCGCCGGCCTGCCCGGCCTCGACGGCATGCTCGACCCCGCCGATCGCGACGCCGCCGCGCGAACTCGGCAGCGCGCCGCGCGCGGCGAGAAGGCCGACTGGGAGGACCGCCACTACCGCCACCGCGACGGACGGCTGCTCACGCTGCGCGAGTACGTCTATCCCGTGCACGGCGCCGACGGCAGCGTGCGAGCCGTTCAGATCATCGCGTACGACGTCACCAACGAGATCGAGTCACGCCGCCGGCTCATCCAGGCGGACCGCCTCGCCTCGCTCGGCGCGCTCGCCGCCGGCGTCGCGCACGAGATCAACAACCCCGTCGCGTTCATCGGGCTCGCGTCGACGCAGCTCCCTCGGCAGACCGACCCCGAGCGCGTGCGCGAGCTCGCGCGCGAGATCGGCGAGGCCGCCCACCGCATCGCGCACATCGTCGGCGAGCTGAAGCTCTTCACGCGCATCCCCGACGGCGCCGCCGCCACGCCCGTGGACATCAACCGCATGCTCGAGACGGCGATCACCCTGACGAGCGCCGAGGTGCGCCGCCGCGCGCGCCTCGACGTGGTGCTCGGCGACCTCCCGCTCGCCGCCGGGCGCTTCGCCAGCGTGGGGCAGGCGTTCGTGAACATGCTCCTCAGCAGCGCGCAGGCGGTCGAGCTGTCCGTCCCCGGCGCCACGCGCGTCGTCTCGGTGACGAGCAAGGCGCAGCCGAACGCCATCGTCGTCGAGTTCGCCGACAGCGGCCCCGGCGTCCCGCGCGAGCACGTGTCGCGCATCTTCGACCCGTTCTTCGCGTCGGAGCGGACGGTGACCGGTCTCGGGCTCTCGATCGCGTACGACATCGTGCGCCGCGCCGGCGGCGAGCTCCGCGTCAGCGCCGCGGGGGGCGAGCGGACGGCGTTCGAGGTCGTGCTGCCGACCGACGGCGCGCCGCGCGACGCGGAGCTTTTCGAGTCGCACCTCGAGCGGCGAATGACGTTCGAGAAGCCCGGGGTCGCGGCCGCGCTCGGCGAGCGGCGTCGGGTCCTGATCATCGACGACGAGCTCGCCCTCGCGAAGGCGCTCGCGCGGCAGCTCGCGGCCCGCTACGACGTCGACACCGCCGGGACGGCCGCCGACGCGCTCGCGCAGCTCGCCGTTCATACCTACGACGTGGTCGTCTGCGATCTCCGCATGCCGGACCAATCCGGCCCGTCGATCCACGCGGCGGTGCGGGCGCGCACGCGCGGGCAGGCCGACCGCTTCATCTTCACCACCGGCGGCAGCTACGGCTCGGGCGACGACGAGATGCACGAGCGCGCGCGGCGCACCGGACGGCCGGTGCTCGAGAAGCCGTTCGACGGGCCAACGTTCGAGGCCATCGTGGCCGAGGTCGCCGACGCGCCGGTGGACTGACGGGCGGCGCCCTCTGGATCGCGCTACTTCAGGCGCGAGCCCGGCGCGACGTCGGCCGCCGTCGCGAGCGTGAGCGCCTCGCTCGGACCGGTCGCCAGCAGCATCCCGTGGGAGACGAGCCCCTTGCCGAAGTCGCGCGGCGCGAGGTTCGCGACGACGACGACGCGCCGGCCGACCAGCTGCTCGGGCTGGAACGTGAGCGCGAGCCCGGCGACGATTTGCCGCGGCGCGGCCTCGGCGAGATCGACGGTGAGCTTGAGGAGCTTGTCCTTCTTGGGGACCTTCTCGCAAGTGAGCACGACGCCGACGCGGAGATCGACGGCGGAGAACTGATCGTAGGTGATCGGCGCCGCCCCTTCGGTCGTGGTCGTGGTCGTGGTCGCGGTCGTGGTTGCCGTCGCGGTGGTGGGCTCCGTCATGGGCACCTTTGGAACGAGCTTTTCGAGCAGCGCCTTCTCGGCGTCTTTGTCGTAGGTCGGAAAGAGCGAGCCCGTCGGCGCGAGCGCGTGGCCGGTCGGCAAGGGCGTCGCGGCGGCTGGCCAGTGATCGGTGCCCTGGGTGAGCGTCAGCGGCGCGAGCCCGAGCTGCGCGCGGAGCTCGCCCGACTTCGTCGGCATCACGGGCCAGATCATGCGGCTCACGGCCTCGAGCACCGCGAGGAGCGTGCCCAGGATCGTCCCGATGCGCGCGGTGTCGCCCTTCTTCGCCTCGGCCCACGGGGCGGCGCGGTCGACGTACTGGTTCGCGGCGGCGCAGATCTCCCACGTCGCTTCGAGCGCGCGGTGCGGCGCGATCGCCTCCCACTCGTCGGCCGCCTCGCGCGCCTTCAGGACGACCTTCGCCTCGAGCTCCGCCTCGAGCGGTCCGAGCAGAGCGCGCGCGGGGACTTTCCCGCCGGTCATCTTCGCGCAGAGGCCGAGCGTGCGCGAGAGGAGATTCCCCAGGTTTTTCCCGAGATCGGCGTTGTACCTCTCGACGAGCGCGGCGTGCTCGAAGTCGCCGTCCTGGCCGAACGCGATGGCGCGCAGCAGGTGGTAGCGCAGCACGTCGGCGCCGACCTCTTTCGCGAGGCGGACAGGATCGACCGCGTTGCGCAGGCTCTTGCTCATCTTCTGACCGTCGATCGTCAGAAAGCCGTGCGCGTACACCTGCGACGGCAGCCCCTCCTCGCCGTAGCCGGCCGCGAGCAGGAACGCCGGCCAGTACACGGCGTGGAAGCGCAAGATGTCCTTGCCGACGAGGTGGACGGCCTTGCCCTTCGGCGGCCAGTACCGCGTGAGCTCGCCGCTCCCGAGCACGCTGCGGTAGTTCGCGAGCGCGTCGAACCACACGAACATGACGTGCTCGGGACGGTTCGGCACGGGGATGCCCCACGAGAAGCTCGTCCGCGACACGCTCAGATCGCGCAGCCCCCCCTCGACGAAGCTGATCACCTCGTTGCGACGCGTGGCCGGCTCGATGAAGCTCGGGCGCCGCGCGTAGAAGTCGAGCAGCGGCTTTTCGTACTTCGAGAGGCGAAAAAAGTACGTCTGCTCCTTCAGCCGGTCGACCGCGCCTTTGCTCGGATGCAGCGCGCACACGTTGCCGGGGAGGAGCTCCTTCTCCGTCTTGTACGACTCGCAGCCGACGCAGTACCAGTCCTCGTAGGCGCCCTCGTAGAGGTCGCCGTTCTTCTCGATCGTCGTCCACAGCTCTTGCACGAACGCCCTGTGCCGCGGCTCGGTCGTGCGGATGAAGTCGTCGGGCTCGATGCCGAGGTGCGGCCACGCCTCGCGGAACTTCGCGCTCACGTCGTCGACGAGCGCCGTCGGCGTCACGCCGCGCTCCTTCGCCTCGCGCTCGATCTTGAGGCCGTGCTCGTCGGTGCCCGTGAGCATGCGCGCGTCACAGCCGCGGAGGCCGTGGAAGCGCTTGAGCGCGTCGGCGGCGACCGTCGTGTACGCCGACCCCAGGTGGGGCACGTCGTTGACGTAGTAGATGGGGGTGGTGACGTAAAAGGGCCGGCTCACGCCCCGCTGCTTACCACCCTTCGGCGAGGTGTTCTACGTCGCGCCCACGCCGGGACCGGGGGCGCTGAGGCTCGGCGGCACGCTCGCGCGCG
>JAYVXL010000349.1:0-6341 GCA_043785185.1 Myxococcales bacterium | reverse complement strand
CTCCGCCCCGAGCGCGCCGCGCGCGAGCGTGACCGAGCGTACGCCCGTCGCCCGCAGGACGTGGACGGCCGCCCCCTGCCGCTCGATGTCGACGAGCGCGTCGGCCGCGCCGCGCTCGACCCGCTCGAGGTGCACGCCGTAGGCGTCGGTGTCACCGGGGCGCACGCTCCGAAAGGTCACGCGCGGCGGATGCTCAGGGCTACGCGCGTCGGCCGCGCGGGCCACGATCTCCGGAAGAAACCGCGCGACGAGCCCGCCCTCGTGCCCCGCGCCCTTCACGCGATCGAACTGAACCGCGTACCTCCGCTCGGTGAGGGCCCGCGCGAGCATGCTGCTCTGCGTGATCGGCGAGACGTGGTCGTCCTCCCCGTGGATGAGCCAGATCGGCACGTGGCGGGCGTTGTCCACTACGTCGAGCGCGTTGACGGCGCGCGCCGCCGCCTCGTCGCGCAGGATGGCGTGCACGTACGTCGACAGGTCGTACCGCGAATCGCCGAAGAGGCTCGTGATCGACGCGAACCGGTCCGGGTGGTGGAGGCCGATCGTCGTCGCTCCGGCGCCGCCCATCGACGCTCCCCAGATCGAGACGCGCCGCAGATCGATCGCGAGGAGCGCCTGCGTGTGGTCGACGGCGCGGAGCACCTCGTCCTCGGCCGCCGCGGTGTAGAGCGAGTTGCCGAGGCCGCTCGGCATGAGCAGCACGACGTCGCGCGCGGCGGCCTCGCGCAAGAGCTCCGCGTACGCCGCGTACGTCCACACGCCGCCGTCCCACGGATGGGCGCCGACGAGGAGCGCCGCCGGCTTCGTCGCGTCGTGGCCGGGGGGCACGAAGAGGACGGCGCGGCCTCCCCCTTGGCTCGCCGCCGCGCTCGGGAACGCGAGCAGCGAAAGGCCCCACTTGATCGGTTTCACCGCGCCGGCGCGCGGCGCGCTCCCGCACGCGATTCGCTTCTCGTAGCCGCTCACGAGGACCTCGATCGTGACCTCGTGCGCCGCGGCGTCGGGCATGCGCAGGATCGCCGGCGCCGGCCCCTGCCCCGGCTGGGGCACGCCGTCGATCGACAGCCGCCGCCGACCTGCGCAGACCGGCACCTCGATCGCCTCGACGCCGTTCACCCGCAGCTTGAGCGTGTGCACCCCCGGCGTGCGCGGCGCCTTGCCCAGCTCGTCCCACGCGAGCGTCGCCGCCGGCTTGCCCGGGGCGAGCACCTCACACGCTTGCACGTCCGCGCCTTCGACCGCGGGGTGCGGCGGAAGCTCGCCGTGCGCGGCGCCGGCGCGCAGCAGCAGCGCGCCGCCCCACGCGAAAAATCCGCTGACGCCGGCCGCGCGCATCTCTCCCCGGTCTTACGCCGTCGCCCGCGGCGCCGCCACCGGACAAACCGCCGTGGTGCATCCGGGGTTGGCCTGCGCTGTGCAAAGGAATCTGGACGACGAACGTCGAACCCCTCGTCGCAGGTGCCACCGTGCTCGATCCCAAAGTCCTCCTGATGCTCGCCACCGGCACCTTGCTGCTTCTGAATGGCCTCATCGCGCGCGCGGCGGCCGCGAAACGCGGCCCGGACGACGTCCACGACGCTGCGGACGCGCCCGCCGAAGCCCAGGTCGAGAGCCCGGCGACCCCGCGCGAGGTGTGATCCGGGCGCCGCGATTGGCGTGCCGCGCCGCGCACGTCCTGTCGCCTTTTCGACAACGGGTGTCGCCCCTACACCCCACGCGCCATGAAGATCGAGGTCGTCGCCCAAGGGTTGCCCGAGCGGGGTCGTGAAGCGCGCAACGTCGTGATAAGGGTCCGCCCACGATGAGCACGGCGTCCCACTCCGAAAGCGCGGCCCGTTCGGGCGGCCGCGACACTGGCTTCGTGCGCGCCCGGTTGGGCTCGTTCCTCGCGTTTTTCCCGCTCGGCGTCTGGTCGGTGAACCACCTTTGGAACAACCTCGCGGCGTTCCAAGGAGGCGACCGGTGGAGCGCGGCGGTGACGGAGTACCCGCACCCGGCCGCGCAGCTCGCCAGCGGGGTCATCGTCCTCGTGCCGATCGTCCTCCACACCGTGTGGGGCGTGAAGCGGCTGGCGTCCTCGCGCCCCAACAACGTCCGCTATGGCTTCTTCGCGAACCTGAAATACGCCCTTCAGCGCCTCAGCGCGATCGGCCTCGCCCTCTTCCTCGGCGCCCACCTCTGGTTGGCGATGATCCACCCCCGCCTCACGACGGGCCGCCCCGAGCCCTTCGCCGACCTCGCGCGCGAGATGCACTTTCACGCGCCGACGCTCGCCGTCTACCTGCTCGGCACGCTCGGCCTCGCCTACCACCTCGCCAACGGGCTCCACACCTTCACGATGAGCTGGGGCCTCGTCGCCAGCCGGCGCGCGCTCAAAAAGCTCGATGGGGTCGTCGTCGTCTTGTTCCTCGTCTTCTTGGCGATGGGCTGGGCGGCCATTTACGCCATCTACACCGCGGTGGCGTGAGGCCGGCCGCGGGGCTACACCTCGGCGGTGCGCGGCCGCGCGGTAGCTTCATTTCTCGCAGGGAGCGCGCTCGCGCTCGGCGTCGCGTGCCGGTCGGCGCCCGCCCCGAGCGCCGTCCCCACGCGCGCGTGCGGCGTCACGATCTGGCACCGGGCATCGAGTCCCGCCGCGACGGTCGAGATCGTCGGCGATTTCAACGGATGGACGCGCCCCGGCCGAATCCTCCCCGCGCGTGACGACGGCTGGCGCGTGACGACGCTCGACGTCGGCGCCGGCGAGCACACCTACGCGATCCTCGAGGACGGGGTCTGGCTGACCGACGCGAGCGTCGCGACGACCGCCTTCCACGACGCGCACGAGGTCACCTGGCTCGACGTGCCCAGCTGCGAGCTCCCCGAGCTTCGCGTCACCGCGGCCTCGGCGACCGCCACCGGGAGCGTCACGGTGAGCGCGCGCGTCCTCGCGTCGCGCGCGGGCGATCCGCTCGATCCCGCCAGCGTCACCGCCACGACGCGCGACGGGCGCGCGCTCCGGGTCACCCGCGCCGATCCCGCCAGCGGCCGCGTCGAGCTCGCGGCCGAGGGGCTGCCCGCGGGGAAAACCACGATCACCGTCGCCGCAAAGGACGCGAAGGGCCGCGCCGCCGAGCCGGTCGTCGCCACCGCGTGGGTAGAGCCGCGACCGCTCGGGCTCGAGGACCTCGTCGTCTATCAGGTCATCGTCGACCGCTTCCGCGGCGACGCCGGCCCACTCCGCCCGCCGCCTTTGCCGTCGGCCCGCGCCGGCGGCACGCTCCGCGGCGTCCGCGCCGCCGTCGAGTCGGGCGAGCTCGCAGCACTCGGCGTGAACGCGCTCTGGCTCTCGCCCCTCTACCTGAACCCGACGGGCACCTTCCCCGGCGTCGACGGCCGTCCGTACACGAGCTACCACGGCTATTGGCCGTCGCAGGCGCGCGCGATCGAGGACGCGCAAGGCCAAGACGCGGACCTCGAAGAGCTCGTCGCGGCCGCGCACGCGCGCGGCGTTCGCGTCATCTTCGACGTCGTCCCCAACCACGTCCACGAGCAGCACCCGTACTTCAAAGACCACCCCGACTGGTTCCACGGCGTCGGCGCCGGCTGCGTGTGCGGCGCGCCGACGTGCAGCTGGGCCGAGCACATCGAGGACTGCTGGTTTACACCCTACCTGCCCGACGTCGAGTGGAAGAACCCCGCCGCCGCCGCGCAGCTCTCGCGCGACGTGCGCTGGTGGCTCGACCGCTTCGACGGCGACGGCGTCCGCATCGACGCGGTGCCGATGATGCCGCGCCTGGCCACGCGCCGCATCGCCCAGGCCATTCGCGCGCGCTACGACCACCCCGGGCACAAGTCGCTCGTGCTCGGCGAGAACTTCACCGGCCCGAGCGGCTTCGGCCAGCTGCGCTACCAGCTCGGCCCGTTCGGCCTCGATTCGGAGTTTCACTTCCCGCTCATGTGGTCGCTCCGCGGCGCCGTCGCCGGCGAGCACGGCGCCATGCGCGACATCGACGCCGCGATTCAGGCGGGAAACGCGGCGTGGCAAGGCTCCGGCGCGGTCATGGCGAACATCATCGGCAACCACGACGTGACGCGCTTCGCCTCCGAGAGCGCGGGGGACGCGGGCGGCGACGGCTGGATCGCCGCGCCGCAGCCGACGGACGCGCGCGTGCTCGACAAGCAGCTCATGGGCCTCGCCGCGGTGCTGACGCTCCCGGGCATCCCCATCGTCTTTTACGGCGACGAGCTCGCGCTCGCGGGCCGCTCCGATCCGGACTCGCGCCGCGTCATGCCTGCCGAAGCGGAGCTGTCCAGCGGCCAAAGGGCCCTGCGCGACGCCGTCCGTCGCGTCGGCCAGCTGCGCGGCTGCTCCGAAGCGATCCGCCGCGGCACCTACCGCGTCCTCGTCGCCACGGACGAGGCGCTGGTCTTCGCGCGCGAGACGGACGCGCCGGGCGCGCAGCCGGTCGTCGTCTCGCTCCTCCGGTCTCCCGCGGCCGACGTGAGCGCGCCGCTCCCCGGGATTGCCGAGGGCGAGTGGGTCGACGTCGTGTCCGGTCAAAAAGCGTCACTCCGGCCTGAGTTGACAAACCTGGGGCGTGCGCCATTCTCCACGCGCGTCCTCGTCCCCTCGGCGAGCGCCTGCGCGAGCCCCTCCCTATGAAACGCCTCCTCTTCACGACCGCCCTCGCGGCCGCGACGTCGCTCGCCGCGGCGTGCGGCAGCGACGCCGTCCACAACGTCGACTACGGCCAGCCGCCGGACGCCGCGTCGTTCAACCCCGGCCTCGGCGGCGGCGGCGACGGGTACGGCTCGGGCGGCTCGGGCCGCGGCACGGTCGGCGCGGGCGACGCCGGACCGCCGGTCTGTCCCGAGGAGCTGAAGCGCTGCGGCGAAGAGTTCACGTACGCCGCCGGGAGCGAGACGTCGGTGGAGCTCCGCGGCGACTACCGCGCCGACGCGTGGACGAAGGGCGACGCGATGACCAAGTCGGGCGGCGCGTGGCGCGTCACCGTCCCCGTCCCGTTCGGCAAGCCCGTCCAGTACAAGCTCTTCGTCGACGGCACGACGTGGAAGGTGGACGCGACCAAGCCGACGGTCACCGACGCGAACAGCAACACGAACAACCTCGCGGCGCCGGTCACGTGCACCACCTTCACGTGCGCCGAGCCGCCGGTCCCGCCGCCGGGCGTCTTCGACTGGCGCGACGCCGTCCTCTACTTCGTGTTCGTCGACCGCTTCGCCGACGGCAACGGCGCGAACAACTGCAACGTCGCCGGCACCGACCCCGCGGGCAACTACAAGGGCGGCGACTGGGCGGGCGTCACCCAGAAGATCAACGCCGGCTACTTCAACGACCTCGGCGCGAACGTGCTGTGGGTGACGGTGCCGTTCAAGAACGCCGACAACTTCGCGGGGCACGGCGTCGGCGGCGACACGCACATGTACTCGGGTTACCACGGCTACTGGCCGCTCGACCCCGCGCAGCCGGAGACGTGCTTCGGCACGCAGGCGGAGCTGAAGGCCCTCGTCGACGCCGCGCACGCCAAGAGCCTGAAGGTCATCTTCGACTACGCGATGGTGCACGTCGTGAGCACGAGCCCCATCTACTCGGCGCACAACGACTGGTTTTGGCCCAACAGCAACAGCGGCCGCAACTGCATCTGCGGCCAGGGCTGCGACTGGAACGCCGAAGCGAACCGCTGCTGGTTCACCGACTACCTGCCGCACTGGAACTACACGGTGCAGGCCGCGCGCGATTTCTCGGTGAACGCCGCTGTGGCGCTGGCCCAGGCGAGCGGCGTCGACGGCTTCCGCCTCGACGCCATCAAGCACGTCGACGATCCGTACAAGGGCCATCCGACGGGCTGGCTCACGCAGCTCCGTAGCCAGATCGCGACGCAGATCACGGCGAAGCAGACCCCGCCGCAGCGCTTCTACATGGTCGGCGAGACGTACGACTTCGGCGACAAGACGTACATCCGCTCGTTCGTCGACCCGGCGACGAAGCTCGACGGGCAATTCGACTTCCCCGAGCGCCTCGACCTCGTGAAGGCGACGCTGATGCGGCAGGAGGGGATGGACGGCCTCAGGGGCTTCATGGACGCGAACGAGGACTTCTACGGCGCGAACGCCGTGATGAGCACGTTCGTCGGCAACCACGATCTGCCGCGCTCGATCCACCTCGCCGAAGACACGCCGATGTGGGGCGACCCGTACAGCGACGGCAAGGATCGCGCGTGGTCGAACCAGCCCGCGCTGCCGGGCTACCGCGCGCCGTTCGAGCGCCTCGCCGTCGCGTTCGCCGTGCTGCTCACGAACAAGGGCGCGCCGCTCATCTACTACGGCGACGAGATCGG
>JAYVXL010000348.1:0-1867 GCA_043785185.1 Myxococcales bacterium | reverse complement strand
GCGCCCCGCACGCGCCGCAGCTCGTCGAGCGAGCTCGGCTTGGCCTGCGCGATCGCGACGAGCACCTCGTTCGTCAGCACTTTGTACGGCGGCACGTCGAGGCGAGCGGCCTCGCGCTCGCGCAGCGCGGCGACCGCGCGGAGCACGGGCAGGTCCGCCGCGGGCACGCGGTCGATGCCCTTGATGCGCACGTACGGTGGTCGCGGATCGGTCGCCTGCGCGGCGGCGAACGCAGTGCCGAGCCGATAGCGCGTCTCCTCGGCGAGCTCCTCGGTGATCCCCGCCGCGGTCGCCGCGCCCCACAACGCGTCGTCGAGCGCGGCAAGGTGCGCGACGTCCGAGGCCAAGTACGCCAGCGCTCGCGCGTCGAACGGACGCCGCCGCCAGTCGTGGCTCTGCATCGACTTGTCGACCTTCACGCCGAGCTCGCTCTCGAGGAGCGCGCCGAGCCCGGTCGACGCGCGGCCGAGCATGCGCGCGGCGAGCGACGTGTCGTGGCAGTTTCCGAGCGCGATGCCGACCTCGCCGAGCATGCGCGCGTCGAAGGCGACGTCGTGCACCACCTTGATGGGGCCGGCTTCGCCGAGCAGCTGGCCGAGGCCGGCCAGCGGCGCGACCAGTCCGTCGACGATGGTGACGCCCGCCTCCGCGCCCTCGTCCGCGAGCTGGATCACGCAGACGCTCGCGCGGTACGCGAAGAGGCCGTTCGACTCGAGGTCGAACGCGATCCGCGCGTGCGCCCCGAGCCCTGCCGCGGCCCGCGCGATGTCCGCGGCGGTGGTGGCGAGCGTTACGTGCGGGGTGGGCATGCGTTCGAGACGGGCGCCCGCGAAGCGCGCGAGCGTGCGCGGCGCGCCGCGAGGGCTGCGCCGAGGAGGAGGGAGAGGCCGGCCCCGCCCGCGCCGTCGCGTTCGTGGGGGGCGAGCGGCGCGACGGAGCCCGTGCAGCCCTTCTTCACCTGCGGCGCGCACTGCGTCGTGAAGCCATGGCGCGGCGTCGGATCGCACGCGTCTTCGAGCACCGTCGTACCGCCCGAGAGCGTGCGGAGGCCGTTCGGCTGGTAGATGGCGCAGATGCCGCCGACGTCGTCGCTCGTCAGGTTTCGCATGGCCGTCGAGCCCGGGCTGTAGTGCGCGAACATCGTCGCGTGCGAGTCGCCGGAGTGCGCGAGGCCGAGGAAATGACCGGTCTCGTGCGTCACGATGCTCGCGAAGTCGTAGCCGTCGCTCGGCACCGGATCCGTCAGCGCCACCTTCTGCTGGTAGGTGTTGACCTCCATGTCCGCGTCGTAGATCTCGCCGGTGTCGGGGTTGAACGTGACGGTGGTGAGTGCGAGCGTGTTGCTCGAGTCGTTGTGGGGCCAGTTGTCGTCGCGGAACACGATGACGTTCTGGTTCGCGCCGTCCTTGTTGTAACCGACCGAGCCGCAGTCGACCGGACCGAGGTCGCGAACGTCCACGCTCACGCGCGAGCGCCCGGTGCCCTCGGTGGGGCAAGCGGTGCCGGTCCACTTGGTGAACGCACGAGACATCGCATCGGCCGCGTCTTCGAACGCGACCTGCTTGCTCCCGGTTCGTTGCATGCTGTAACCCACGCACGAGTTCCGCCAAAAGAGGGGGTTGCCCCGGTCCCAGCACTTCGTCGGCGAAGGCTGGAAATCGGCGACCACCGGCACCGTCGTCGTGCGGCAGAACGCGGAGGCCTCACGTGGCGCAAGGAAGAGCGCGACGACGCCGAGCGCGAGGCTCGTCCGCGCGCGCAATCTTCTGGAGACGCCCAGGCTCACTTCTTGGCGTCGCTCGGAGGCGGACTCGTGACGACGGGATGGGCCTTCTTCCACGCCGTTGCGACCTCGCGCGTGACGTCC
>JAYVXL010000347.1:0-18924 GCA_043785185.1 Myxococcales bacterium | reverse complement strand
GCGCCGATCTCAGGATGACCGCCGCAGCGACCAGGCCGAGCCCGACGCCGAGGGCGGCGAGCTTCGCCGTGGGGGAAGGGCGCGCAGACCTCAGAGCTGCGCGGCGGGCATCCGCGCCGCCCGCGGCGACGCCGCCAGCTTGCGGTTCGCCGGCGTCGCGATCGGGTCGTCGGTCCATGGGCCCTTCAAGTTTACCGCGAAGTAGGTGACCGGACGCATCGGCGGGTTCTTCCCCTGCTCGTACGCCTTTTGGAGCGCCGCCTCCGCGTTCTTCGCGGCCTGCACCTGCCCGGCGAATCCGCTGGGAACGTCGTAACGCTTGGTGACCGTCTGACCGGCGGCGACCGTGATCGTCTCCTTGCGCTTCCACACCGCCGTCGGCATCGGAGCCGCGCGCGACATCGGGTTGGACACCTGGCGCGTCAAGTCGGCCTCGAGCTCCGCGGTCTCGTCGGCCGTCCCCTTGTTCTCGGCCTTGAGCTCGATGACCCAGCCCGTCTTCGCCTTCGGGTCCTTCACGAGGTCGGCCTCGACCACCACGTGGTTCACCTTGGTGCCGTCGAGCGTCAGCCCGTCGGTCGCGTCATCGCCGTCCGCGAACGTCGTCTTCGGCCAGAAAACCGTGACGGCAGCGGCAGTTGTGACGGCGGCGAACCCGAGGACTGTGGCGATGGCGCGCAGCGACTTCATGGGGAGGGCTCCTTGTCTTGCTTCTACGAACGACCGGCCGAAACGAGCTATTCGGTCGGCAACGGCCCCGCGAATGGATACGGGCCGAGGCCGCTGGCTTGGACCGGACCCTCCCTCGTCGCGCGAACGGGCGCGTTTGTGACGACGCTTCAGCGCGTCCGCGACGCGATGACCGCGCCGAGGGCGGCGGCGAGCGGCGCGACGGCGAGCGGCGCGAGGCCGAAGCCGACGGCGAGGAGCGCGAGGGCCGGCGGCACGAGGCCGCTCACGAGCGAGACGCGCGCGCGATCGCGGGTCGCGCGCGCGAGCGAGATCGCGAACGCCGCGTCGCGCACGTCGTCGGAGGCGAGCTGCACCGTCCACTCGCCAGGCGTGCCGCCGGCGGAGCTCATCGCGATGGCGACGTCGGCCGCGCCGAGCGCGCCGTCGTCGCTCAGCGGGTGGCCGAGGACGGCGACGACGTGCCCTCCCTCGCCGAGCGCGCGCACCTCGGCGCCGCGGTCGGCGGGCAACACTTCGGGGCGCACGTGATCGATGTCGAGCGCGCGCGCGATCGTCTCGCACGTCTCGCGCGCCTCGCCGGAGAGGAGCACCGGCTCGATGCGCGCGTCGAGGAGGCGCTGCACCGCCGCGCGCGCGCCGGGGCGCAGGCCGTCCTGCAGCGCGACGAGGCCGACGAGCTTTCCGGCGACCGCGACGAGGAGCACGCTGCGGCCCTGCGCCTCGAGCTCGGAGACGCGCGCGTCGGCGACCGCCACGCTGATCTTCTCCTGCAAGAGAAGCGCGCGGCTGCCAACGACGAGGCGCTCGCCCGACGCCGTCAGCGCCGTCACGCCGAGCCCCGCGTGCGCGGCCGCGTTGCGCACGTTCTCCGGCGTCTCCCCGCGGGCGCGCGCGCCGCGCAGGATCGCGGCCGCGAAGGGGTCGGTCGACGACGTCTCCGCGCCGGCGGCGAGCGACGCGAGGCGCCCTTCGCCAATCGCGCCGAGCGACTCGAACGCGACGATCTCCGGCTCCCCCATGAGCACCGTTCCGCGCGAGCACACGACGGCGACGTCGGTGCGCCCCGCGCGATCGAAGCCCGCCGCGTCCTTGTAGACGATGCCGTGCGCGAGCGCTTGCGCGTGCCCCTCGGCGTGCGTGAGCCCGACCATCGCGGCGACCCCGACCGCGCCGAGCGCGAGCGCCGCGGCGCAGGCGGTCGCGACGATCTCGGCGAGCCCGCCGCCGTTGGCGTACGACGCAGCGCCGGCGAGGGCCGCGGCGAGCGCCGAACCTCGCTCCACGCCGAGGCGCGCGAGGCGGGCGAGCGGCGCCGTCACGTCGACGCGCAGCGTCGGCGAGAGCGCGAGCTTGGCCCACGCGCGGTCGGGGCCGGACCACGTGACGTTGAGCCGGAGGGCGCCGGAGATGACGCGGGCGCCGGCGGCCACCGCGTCTCCCTCGCGCTTGGTGACCTCGATGGACGAGGCGATCCAAGGCACCACCTGGGCCTCACCGCCCGTCACGATGCCGTCGGCCCCCACGACCTCGCCCGCCCCCACGACGAGGCGCTCGCCCGGCTTCACGAGCGCCGCGGCGAGCTCACTCTCGGCGTCTCCGCGGACGACGCGGACCGACACGTCGAGCGCGCGGGCGATGTCCACGCGGGAAGCCTCGACGCCGCGGCGCGCGCGCGCCACGAGGAGCCCCGTGAAGAGAACCGCTGCCGCCGAGACACCGAGGAGCGACGCGAGCGCACCCGCGCGCGGCTCGCCCGAGAGCACCATCGCGAACGCGGCGAGCATCAGACCCGCGAGCGGGATGGCGGTGACGAGGTGCGTGGCGTCGGCCGGGTCGCGCGCGCCCCGCAGGGCGCGCGTGAGCGCGACGAGCGCCGCGACGGACGCGAGCGGGAGGCGCAGCTCGCCGAAGCCCGCGACGCTGACGAGCGCCGCGAGCGCGCCGGCGACGAGCCCGCCGATCGCGAGGATCTCGGCGGGCGGGGATGCGCTCGGGGCGGTCACGTGCGCCGGCGGTGTCGGCGCGGCCGACGGGGGCGGCGCCGACGAGGTGGCTACGCCGGTCGGCCCGTCCGCCGGCAGATCGAGGTCGCCTTCGCCTTCGCGGTCGGGGTCGGGATCCAAGTCGGGGTCGTCGGCGTCGTCGACGCGATCCTCTTCACGTTCCGCGTCGGGGTCGGAGTCGAGCTCGCCCGGCGCGCTCTCGGGCGGCCGGCGCGAGGGCTCCGGAAACGCCGGCGGCGCGAGCCTCTCCACCACGCTCGGCGGCTCCGCGGTCGCGACGTCGTCGCCGACGACGCTCGCCGCGACCTGCTCGAGGTGGCTCGCCTTGCATGCGCGGTCGCAGTAGTAACGAAAGCGCCCCGCGAGGATCGCCACCTGGCCCGCGCGCAGCGGGTCCACCGGCTTGCCGCATGCCGGGCAAACCGTCCCCTCGCCGGGCGCGGACGCATCCATGCGCCCGTGTTGACCTTCTGGACGCCTCGCTGTCAAGCGGACGCGCGCATCGTTCGAGGCGCGGCGCCGCGCGCGTGGGCTCAGGCGAGCGCGCGAAGCACGTTTCGAAGCGTCCCGACGCCCTCTTCGAGCTGCGCCATCGTGACGACGAGCGGCGGCGTGAAGCGCAGGACGCGCTCGCCGGCGGCGGTGAGGAGGAGCCCCGCCTCCTGCGTCTTCACGAGCACGTCGCGCGCGACGAAGCCCGGCTTGAGCACGAGGCCACGGAGCAGGCCCTCACCGCGGGCCGTCTCGCAGACCTTCGGCAGCTCCGCGGCGAGCGCCGCGAGCATCTTGCCGAGCGCTTCCCCTTTGGTGCGCGCGCCCTCCACGAGCTTCTCTTCGTCCAAGATTCGAAGCACCGCGAGCGCCGCCGCGCAGGCGAGCGGGCTGCCGCCGAACGTCGAGCCGTGCGTCCCCGGGGGCAGCGCGCCGCCGAGCGCCTCGGTCGTGAGCATGGCGCCGATCGGGACGCCGCCGCCGAGGCCCTTCGCGAGCGAGACCGCGTCAGGTCGCACGCCGGAGGCTTGGAACCCGAGGAAATGGCCGGTGCGACCGATGCCCGTCTGCACCTCGTCGACGAACAGGAGCGCGCCGTGCTCGTCGGCGAGCGCGCGGAGGCCTGCGAGGAAGCCCGCGGGCGCCGGGAACACGCCGCCCTCGCCCTGCACCGTCTCGACGATGATCGCCGCGACGTCCTTGCCCATCGCCGCGCGCGCCTCGTCCAAATTCCCGTACGCGACGTGCGAGACGCCGTGAAACTCGCCGAAGCCCTCGCGGTATTTCGGCGTGCCCGTGATCGACAGCGCGCCCATCGTGCGGCCGTGGAACGCGTTGTGAAACGCGACCACGCGCGAGCGCGTCGCGTCGCCTTTGCCGAAGAAGTGGTGACGGGCGAGCTTGAGCAGCGCCTCGTTCGCCTCGGCGCCGGAGTTGCAGAAGAACGCGCGCGCGAAGCCGGAGCGCTCCAGGAGCTGCTCGGCGAGCAGGATGTTCTGCTCGTTGTAGAAGTAGTTCGACGCGTGAATCATGCGCCCGGCCTGCTCGGCGATCGCCTTCGTCAGCACTGGGTGCGCGTGGCCGACGGCGCTGACGGCGACGCCCGCGCAGAGGTCGAGGTACCGGCGCCCGTCGACGTCGAAGAGATCGCACCCGCTGCCGCGCGCGAACACGACGGGGGCGGGCTTGTAGTTGGCGTAGAGGTGCTTCTTGGCGGAATCGAGCAGCGCGGGCGACTTGGACATGGCGATCTCTTTCTATGCCCGTGAAGGATGGACCGTCACTGGTCCATTGAAAAGTGCCAGATCGCAAAATTGGGACAGACCGCCTTGGGTCGGCGAGCGGGCTCGCGCCGCTCGCGCACCCTGCCCCGCCGCGCCTGGTTGTGCCGCGTCAGGGAACCCTTGCCTTGACGGGCGACGGGGCCGGATGCGCCTCCGCCTCGGCGAGCTTGTCCTCCACTTCGCGCGCGTGCTTGGCGTCCATGTCCACGCGCATCTCGCCGAACGCCCTGCGCGCCTCGACGACGCTCATGCGGTGGCGATCGAGCTCGATGCAGATGAGGCACATGCCTGGAGTGTTCCTCATGGCGCCGCGCGGGGCAACCACGTGGGCATCAGCGCGCGGCGAGGAGGAAGGCGGCGAGCTCCGCGAAGCCCTCGCCCATCGGCGCGCGCGTGACGTAACGCGGCGGCACGGCCATCCGCGCCACGTGGGCGGCGACGTTGGCGACGCCCACGGTCGTGTGGAACGCGGCGAAGCACGCGGCGTCGTTGCCGCTGTCGCCGACGAACGCGTAGCGCACGAGCGCGGCGCCCGCGTCTTCGCCGAACACACGCGCGAGCGTGCCCACCGCGCCGCTCGCCTTGTCGTCGACGTCGAACGTCGCGTGGAGGTGAACGCTCGACTGCGTCGTGCGCGCGCCCGCGCGAACGATGCACGCGCGGACGAGCGCCACGCGCTCGGGCGGCAAGCGCAGGCGTTCGCCGATGTCCCAGGTGACGTCGCTCCGTCGCGCGGCCACGTCATCGGACAGGCGCGCCTCCGGGACGACGCCCCGCACCTCCTCGACGAGCCGCGCCAGGCGCATGCGCCGCGCGCGCCGCGTGGCCTCGTCGCAGTCCTCGCGCCGCGCCATGCCGCGCCCTTCGCGCTCGAGCGCGACGGCGCCGTTCTCGGTCACCGCCGCGTCGATCGGCCACTGCCGCAGCACGACCTCGCCCCACCCGCACGGGCGGCCCGTGACCGCGACGAGGCGGAGCCCCGCGTCCTTCATGTCCCAGAGCGCGCCGTACGCCGTGCGCGTGAGCTGCCCGTGCGAGAGGAACGTGTCGTCCAGGTCGAAGAGCAAGCCACGAAGCGCGCGCGCGTCCTCGCGGGGCAACGCCGCGAGCGGCTTCACCGCTTGTCCACGCGCGCGATGAGCGCCTTCAAATAGAGGCCCTCGCCGAACGCCGCGGGCACCGGGTGGTCGGCGCCCTGGAAGTGGCGCTCCTGGACGATCGCCGTCACGTTCGCGCGGAGCGCGCCCGTCGAGAGCGCGCGCGTCAGCGCCGCGAGATCGACCGCCGCGGAGCACGAGCACACGACGAGCAGGCCGCCGGGGCGCGTCGCGCGGCACGCGACCTCGGCGAGCTTCGTGTACGCGACGAGCGCGTTGTCGCGCGCGCTGCGCGACGGCGCGAGGCGCGGCGGATCGACGATGACGAGATCGTAACCGCCCTCGACGCCGGCCTTCTGCAGCGAGTGGCGCGCGTCCTCACGGCTGAACGAGACGCGGCCTTCGAGGCCGTTCTCCTTCGCGCAGAGCGCGCCGATCTCGACGGCGATCGCGCTGTCGTCGATCGCCAGCACGCTCGTGGCGCCACCGCGCGCCGCCGCCATCGCGAACGACCCGACGTACGTGTACGCGTCGAGCACGCGGCGACCGCGCGCGAGCTCCTCGACGCGACCGCGGAGGCCGCGCTGATCGAAGTAGAAGCCCGTCTTCTGCCCGAGATCGAGCGGCAGCCGGTAGGTGAGGCCGCGCTCCTTGAAGACGAGCTCCGTGATCTCCTCGCCGCGCACGACGCCGCTCGCCGGCTCGAAGCCCTCGATCTTCGACACGCCCTGCGGCGTGCGATCGAGGATCGCGCGCGGGCTCATCGTGTGCATCAGCGCCTCGAGCACGAAGCCCTCGCGCAGCTTCATGCCGGCTGTGAGAAACTGCACGACGAGCACGTCGTCGAAGCGGTCGACGATGAGCCCCGGGAGGCCGTCGCCCTCGGCGTGAACGACGCGGTAGCCGGTGTTCGCGTCGGTCGCGATGCCCATGTCGCGCCGCGCGGCGACCGCGTGCGCGATGCGCGCGCGGAAGAACGCGCCGTCGAGGCGAGTCGTCGCGTCGCGCACGAGCAGGCGAACCGGGATCGCCGATCCCGGTGAATAAAACCCACGGCCGAGCAGGTTGCCGCGCGGATCGAGGACCGACACTTCGTCGCCGCGCGTCGCGCCGCCCTCGACGCGCTCGACGGCCTGGGCGTAGATCCACGGATGACCTGCCCAGACCGGCTGGACGTGCCCTGGCTTCAAGCGAACTGTGGCCGAAATTTGGGGCATGCGGGGCTCGAGCGTGTGGGGGGTTCCTACCACACACGCCGCGCGTCCGTACCGGCCGAGGCGCGGCGCGTCACGACGCGACACGACAGCCGTTGATGGCGGCTCGTGAACCGGCGTCAACACGCCACGCCCGAGGGGGTATATTTACCGACGCCCCCGCGCGTTGCCCATGGCATGCGCGGTGCTTTGGAACCATGCTGACCCCGAACGCTGCTCGTGGGTCGCTCCGGAGGCCTGAAGGTCACATGACGAAGCTCTTCGCACCGAATGCCCTGCTCGCGCTGCCCGTCGCCTCCGCGATCCTCTTGGGGACGTCCCTCGCGTCGGCCCAGCCGCAGCCGAGCCCGAACTGTCCGCCCGGAAGCTGGTTCTGCGCGGACACCCAGGCGCAGTCCGCGGCGCCCGCGGGGCAGCCGGTGCAGGGCGGCGCCCAGCAGCTCCAGCCGCTTCCCGGTCAGCCGCCGACGGCGCCGCCCGTCGTGCAGTACCAGCCGGCCCCCGCGCCGCCGCCGGTCGTCGTGTACCAGCCGCCGCCGCCGGTCTACGTCGTCCCCGCGCACCCCGATCAGGCGCCGCCCGTTTACGTGTACACGCCGCGCGAGCCGCTGCTTCGCAGGAACGAGTGGGGCCTCAACGCGCACATCGCAGGCGCGATGGTCGGCAGCCGCGCGAGCTCGAACAGCGGCATGGGCGGCCTCGGCTTCGGCCTGCGCTACAAGCCGACGGGGTACGTCGGCCTCGAGGCCGACCTCGATTTCTTCGGCGGCCGTGACTACAACGGCTTCCGCCGCAACGAGACGGCGTTCTCGGTGAACGGCATGCTCTTCGTGAACCCGCGGTCGCGCGCGCAGCTGTATTTCCTCGGCGGCTTCGGGTGGTCGGCCGCGCGGGTCGCGGACGACTCGTCGGGGTACTACCGGGGCACGTACGACTACGGGTACTTCGGCGCGCAGGTCGGCGTCGGCCTCGAGTGGCGCCTCTCGAAGCACCTCGCGCTGAACGCGGACCTGCGCGGCTTCGTGCGCGGCCGCATCGACGAAAACACCCACTACCACCCCGAGTTCTTCGACCCGTCGACGGGCAAGACGACGAACACCTCCGGCGGCGGCCTCTTGACCGCCGGCATGACGTTTTACTTCTGACGAGAGCGGAGCTCTCGTCAGAAGTAAAAGCCGGTCTTGTGTGGGACCCTGCGGGTCCCTCCGTCGCTCCGCGACGGAGCCTCCTCCGCGGTGCCTTCGGCACGCGTGCTTCGCACGCCGAGACAAGAGGGGGAGATCGGTAGGCCGGCGCTATGCTCTGGCGCCGTGGGTCGTCTGAAGCCTCCGCCGCCCGTCGCGATCGCGCTCGCGAGCGGGCTATTGTTCGCGCTCGCGGCGCCGCCCGTCAACGCGATCGCCGCGCTCTGGGTTGGGATGGCGGGGCTCGCGTACGCGCTCGGCTTCGAGCGGCCGGGGCGCCTCTCCGGCGGCCTCCGCGGGCTCGCGTTCGGGTTCGGCGCGAACGTCGTCGCGTTTCGGTTCGTGGCGGTCACGATCGAGCGCTTCACCGAGCTGCCCGCCGCAGCGGCGTGGCTCGCGGTCGTCCTCCTCTCGCTCGCGCAAGGGCTCGCGTGGGCGGCGTGCGGCGTCCTCCACGATCGGCTCGCCACGCGCGGCGTGCCGCGGTGGGCGGCCTTCGCGCTCGGCGTGTACGCGGCTACGTTCGTCCCGCAGGTCTTCCCGTGGGGACCGGCGGGCGGCGCGACGCCGTGGCCGAGCACGGTGCAGCTCGCCGAGTGGATCGGCGAGCGCGGCGTGAGCGCGCTCATGGCGCTCGCGGCGGGGCTCGTCGCGCACGCGCTGACGGCGGCGCGGCTCGGGCGACCGCGCCACGAATGGCTCCGCCTCGGCGTGGTGGGCGCGCTCCTGCCGTTCGCCACGGCCGGCTACGGCGTTTTCCGCATGGCGCGGGTCGCGACCGCGCGCGCGGCATTTCCCACGGCGAAGGTCGCGCTCGTGCAGCCGGCGATCGCCGCGACCGAGCGCTGGGACGCGGAGCGCGCGCCGGCGCTCCTGGCGCAGCTCACGTCGCTCACGCGCGGAGCCGAAGCGCGCGGCGCCGATTTGACCGTCTGGCCCGAGGCCGCGTTCCCATACCCGGTCGCGCACGGCATCCGCCTCTCGCCGATCGGCCGCGAGGCGATCCTCCAGGACGGCGTGCACGGCCCGGTCCTCGCGGGCCTCTTCATGCGCGCCGGCCACGGCGAGTCGTACAACTCGGCGGCGATCGTCACGGCGTCGGGCCGCATGAGCGAGTCGTACGACAAGCGGCACCTCCTCTGGTTCGGCGAGACCGTGCCGCTCGCCGACCGGATCCCGTGGATCAAGCGAACGTTCGCGCGCGGCACCGGCCTCTCGCCGGGCGACAAGAGCGTGGCGCTCGCGAGCGGCCCCATCCGCGCGGCCGTCCTCAACTGCTTCGAGGACACGCTGCCCGAAGCCACCCACGAGGCCTCCGAGGCCCGCCCGAATCTGCTCGTGAACGTGACGAACGACGCGTGGTTCGCCGGCACCGCGGAGAGCGAGCTGCACCTGCGCCTCGCCGTGCTCCGCGCCGTCGAGCTGCGCCGCGACATGGTCCGCGCCGTCAACCTCGGCGTCACGAGCTGGGTCGACGCGACGGGCCGCGTCCGCGCGCGCTACGACATCGCGCCGGGCGGCACCCTCCTCGCGGAGCCAGCGCTCATCGAGGGCGCGCCGACCCTCTACGCGCAGGCGGGCGACGCGCCGTGGCTCCTCCTCGTCGCGGGCGCGCTCCTCGTGCACCTGAGCGCCGAACGGCGACGGCGCGCCTCGCGGCGCGTGTGAGCCACAAAAACGCCGAGGGCGCCGAGGCCGAAGCCTGGCGCCCTCGCCGCTCGTGCCGCCGTGCCTGGTTTCAGGCGCGGCGACCGAAGCCGCTCACTGGATGAGGTCCTTGAGGGACTTCAGGGCCGACGCGCGGATCTTCTTCGAAGCCGGCTTGCCCTTGATGATGATGGGCTGCTTGGTGAACGGGTTGATGCCAGGGCGATCCTTCGTCGCCGGCTTCTTGACGGCCTTCAGCTTGAGAAGGCCGGGGATCACGAACTCGCCGGGGCCGCGGCTGCCGAGCTGCTTCTTGATCAGCTCCGTCAGACCGTCAAACACGCGAGATACGCTCTTCTTATCGAGCTCCACCAGCTCAGAAATCTCGGCAATCACTTGAGCCTTGGTCAGACGCTTTCCGGACATTTGCGCTTCCTCCTGTCGATTGTATCGACCTAACACTCTGTTGTTCACCGCCCCCTATCACCGTATTGGCACAGCATCTGGGGCGGTGAAGCCCTCACGCGAGGCTGTCGCGAGGTCAGCCTCGGGAGCCGACGAATCAATGGCTAGCACCTCGGGTTTCCATCCCGCAAGCCAAAAACGCGGGGTTTGTGACGATTCATTTCACCGCTCCGCCTGAATTGCCGGCGAATCGCCGGCGCTCCGATGGCGTCCGGTGTGCCTTGACGAAGCCCGGGCCCTACGCTCTTCTGGCGGGCCGCGCGCGGGAAGATCGGGATCTGGAGGGAGCCCCGCTCCTTCCTTTGACGGCGGAGGGGGCGCGCGGTTGGCGCCGCGCAGCGCGCGTCGGGCGCGCGGGAAGCGCCGCAGGCGAGGCGGCCCGGCAGAGGCGCGCCGTCTCCGCGCGCATGCGGGCGTCCTTGGACTTCGTCTCGTGGTCCCACCCGAGCAGGTGCAGGAGGCCGTGGGCGAGGAGCATCGTCAGCTCGTCGATCAATGGATGTTTCCGCGCCGCTGCCTGGTTTCGCGCGGTGGGGACGCTGACAATGACGTCGCCCAGCAAATCGCCGGCGAGGCGCGCAAAGTCCCCCTCCCGCATCGCGAAAGCGAGCACGTCCGTCGGACGGTTCTTTCCACGATAAGCATCGTTCAACTTTTGGATTTGAGAATCGCCTGTTAGGACAATAGACAACTCCGCTTTTTGCAATTGAAGGCAGGCCAGAATCGCCGCCGCCCGGCGCAGGATCTCGCGGCGCTCGAGCCCCTCGTGCGGGCCGCTCTCGATGCGAAGGCGTACGGGCATTTGCAGCGTCGCGCTATAGCGCGCAAGCTACGCGGCGTACATGCTCGAGGTCGGTCGACAGGAGGTTAGGCGCGAGGCGGAGCCGCCCAACGAGGCGGCATTTCGAGCGTGCGTGCTCGTCCCTGCGCTGGACGCGGAGCGGACGCTGCCGGACGTGCTCGCGGGGCTCGGGCGCGAGCTGCCCGGTGTCCCGGTCTTCGTGATCGACGACGGCTCGCGCGACGCGACCGCCGAGGTCGCGCGGCGCGCGGGCGCGACGACGCTCGTTCACCGGGAAAATCGCGGCAAAGGCGCGGCGCTCGTCACCGGCCTCCGCGAGGCGCGCGCGCGCGGCTTCGACGTCGCGCTCAGCGTCGACGCCGACGGGCAACACCCCGCGGCAGCGGCGCGGGCCGTGCTCTACGCCGACGCGGACCCGGGCGCGCTCGTGCTGGGCGTACGCGATCTCGCCGGCGCCGGCGCGCCGCGCGCCAATCGCTTCTCCAACGCGATCAGCAACCGGTTCCTCTCGCGCTTCGCGCGGCGGCCCCTCGCGGACACCCAGTGCGGGCTGCGGCGCTACCCCGTCCTTGCGACGCTGGCGCTCGGCGCGCGCGCGCAGGGCTACGCGTTCGAAGCGGAGGCGCTGCTCCTCGCCGCGCGCACCGGCGTGCGCCTCGTCGAGCTGCCGGTCCGCGTGCTCTACCCGAGCGCGGACGCCTCCACCACGCACTTTCACCGCGTGAGGGACCCGATCCGCATCATCGCCGTCGTGCTGCGGACATTGGCGAGGCTCCGCGGCCCATGGGCGTGACGCGGCCGACGCGCCGGCAAGTCCTCTCGATCGCGATGGGCGGCGCCGCTTCGCTCGCGCTCGGCATCGCGCCGCGCCCTGCCCGCGGCGCGGCGCCTGCGTGGACCACGCTCGCCGGTCCCTTCGTTCAGGAGCGGACGCTGGGCCTCTTCAAGTCGACGGTGCGCTCGCAAGGGAAGATGCTCCTCGCGCGGCCCGACCGCCTGCGGTGGGAGCTGCTCGCGCCCGACGCGATCACCTATTGGGCCACGCCGGACACGCTCGCGTACCGGAGCGCGGCCGGCGCGGGGCGCGTGCCGGCGACCGCGGGCCGTATCGCGGCGTCGATGGTGGATCTGCGGGCGCTTCTCGCGGGCGACCGCGCGCAGCTGCGCGCCCGCTACGCGCTCGAGGAGGCGCCGACGGCGGGCGGCGGCGTGCTCCTCGAGGCCACACCGCGGGAGGGGACCGGGGCGCCGTTCAAGAAGCTGACCCTCGAGTGGGGCCCCGACAAAATTCGCCCCGTGCGCGCGTCGCTGGTCGAGGGTCCCAAAGATCGCACCGAGATTCGCTTTGGCGAGCTCGTCCTCGACGGCCCCGTCGACCCGCGTCTCCTCGAGCCGCCGCCGGGCTAGGGGGCTAGACCGTCCTCGCGCGCACGCCGGGCGTGCACTCCGCAAACTTGGCCCTCTCGCCGCGGTAGCTCCAATGTCGGTGCTCGACCGGAGTGGAGGGTGACATGAGCGAGAACACGGCGCGCGCGAACGACGGACTTGCGGGCGAGCTCGAGGCAGCGATCGCCGACGGCTATTCGGGCCGAGACCGGCGGAGGCACCGCGTCTACGTCACGAAGAACACCGAGTACCACTTCCGCGACGGCTTCTGCGTGGCCGTCCGCGATCGCCGCACGGGGGACTTCCTCCGCGGCCACCTCGCGCTGCGACGCCGCATCCACGGCGGCCTGAAATTCTACCTGAACGGCGCGATCGTCCCGAACCCCGGCGAGCCCGCCCCGGGCGAGGCGCTGTACTTCGCGACCGACGGACGGGACCTCGTCACGAGCCCGCTCGAGAAGGTGGAGCGTCCGCCGCGCGAGCTCGTCGCCGCCTACCCCGACGACGACTCACGCAAGAAGAAGAAGTAGCGCCCGCCGTTGCGGCGAATCGACATCTTCCTCGAAACCCGCCACAATTGGGGCGCACGCGATGCTCGCCGTCACCCCTCGCCATGAGCTCCGAGCCCGGCCGCTCGAGACCCATCGCCTGAGCCTGGCCCCCATCGACACGTCGGACGCGCGCGACCTCTGGACGGCGGTAGACGGGTCGCGCACGCACCTCGAGCCGTGGCTGCCGTGGGTGCCGTTCAACATCGACGCCGAGGCGAGCTACCGTTACGCAGAGGCGAGCGCCGCCGACTGGGACAGCGCGCGCGCGTGCCGCTTCGCCATCCGCGAGCGCGTCGGCAAGCGGCTCCTCGGTGTGGTCGGCTTGGAGGCGTTCGCGCACTTGCACCAGAGCGTCGAGCTCGGCTACTGGCTCCGCAGCGACACGACCGGCAAGGGGTTCATGACCGAGGCCGCGCGCTCCGTCCTCACCTGGGCCTTCGGTCCGCTCGGCGCACATCGGGTGCGGGTCGCCGCGGCCACCGACAATCACGCCTCACTCTCCGTCATCCGACGGCTCGGCTTTCATTTCGAGGGGATCGCGCGCCAGGCCGAGCGCTGCCACGGTCGGTGGCTCGACCACGCTGTGTTTTCGCTGCTCGCCGCCGACCGCCGCAGCGCGTAGACCCCGAGCTTAACTTTCTACGCGATGGGCCGTACGATCGTCGTCGTGCGTGAACGTGTCACCGTCCCCTCGCCCCGCGTCGCCGCCGCGGCGCTCACCCTCGCGCTCGTCACGAGCGGCGGCCGTGCGCGCGCCGACGAGGTGCGCGTACACGGCCTTGGCGGCGGGACGCTGCCCGTCGGCGCGCCGCAGTCGAAGGAGTACGGCGTGGGTGGCGGCGGCGCGGTCGCGATCGAGCTGCCGCTCGTCGCCGTGTTCGGCGTTCAGGCCGAAGGCGGCGCGCTCGGGCAGAGCAAGTCCGCGCGGCCGGCCGACCCGACCCTGGCCGATCACGGCGCAGGCTCGTCCATCTGGGGTGCGCTCGGCGGTCGGCTCCGTCCGTTCGGCGGCGACGGGCGCGTCGGCGGTCCGTGGATCGACGCGAACGTCGGCCTCGCGGAGACCGGCGGCGCGGGCCGCCTGACGTTCGACGCGCACATCGGCCACGACTTCCGCGTCGGCGATGGCCGCTTCGACATCGGCCCCTTCGCCGGCTACTCGCAGATCGTCCAACCCAAGGACACGCTGCGGCCCGACGACGCGCACGTCGTCTGGCTTGGCGTCCACGTCGCCCTCGGCGCGCCGGCGCGACCGGCGCCGCGCCCGGTCGAGATGGCGAAGGTCGAGCCGCCGCCGCCGCCCCCGCCGCCTCCCCCGCCGCCCGAGCCGGAGGCGCCGCCGAGCGATCGCGACAAGGACACGGTCGTCGACGCGGAGGACGCGTGCCCCGACGTGCCCGGCGTCCGCACCGCGGATCCGAAGACGAACGGGTGCCCCGCCGAAGGCGAAGGCATGCGCGTGGAAGGGATGCGAATCGTGCTCGACGACATCATTCATTTCGAGTCCGACAGCCCGAGGGTGCGCCACATGAGCTACGGACTCATCCGCCGCGTCGCCGAGTACATCGTCAAGAACAGCGACGTGCTCGAGGTCGACATCGAGGGTCACGCCGACATCACCGGCACCGAGGAGCACAACCAGCGGCTGAGCGAGGAGCGCGCCAAGAGCGTGAAGCGCCTCCTCGTGCAGTTCGGCGTCCCCGAGGTGAAGCTGACGACGCGCGGTCACGGCGAGAACGCGCCGCGCGTGCCGGGCAACACCGAGACCCAGTTCCGCGAGAACCGCCGCGTCGAGTTCACGATCACGCGATCCCGGCCGCGCGAGCCCGAAGTGCCGCGCGAGTCGACGGCGCACACCACCCCCGGAGTTGAGCAATGATCCGCCGGGCGCTCGCCGCGTCGGCGCTCGTGCTCGCAGGGGTGGCGCTCGCCGCCGGGTGTGGAAGCGAGTCCGCGCTCGTCGGCGGCGAGTGCACGGCGGGCCTTTCGCAGTGCTCTCTTCGCTGCGTCGACTTGTCGCGCGATCCGACCAACTGCGGCGCGTGCGGGCGCGCGTGCGACCCCGGCGTCGCGTGCCTCGCCGGCGCGTGCGCGACGGGCGCGAACGGCCCCGACGCAACGATCGACCCAGGCGACGCCGGCAACGTGGACGGCGCGGGCGGCGACGGCTCGCGCGGCGACGGCGCGAGCTCCGACGGCGACGCGAGCGACGGCGCCAGCGGCGACGGGAGCCCCGACAGCGCGGGCGACGCCGGGACGTCGCCCGACGGCGCGGCGTGCCACCCGCCGTACACGACGGTGGACCAGTGCGGCGACTGCCTCACCGCGTGCGTCCTACCGAACGACGCCTGCCTGCCGGTGGGGGCCGACGGATCCTACCGCTGCGCCCAGCTCTGCACGCTGCCGGTCGTCAACTGCGGCGGCACGTGCGTCGACCAGAGAACCGATCCGTTCAACTGCGGCACATGCGGCAAGGTCTGCGCGTCGAACCTGTGCGTCGCCGGCGTGTGCCAGGGCTCGACGCCGGGCGACATCGTCTTCATCGGCCACGACTACGCGACCGCGCCGCCGAGTACGGCGCAGGGCCGGGTCCTCCAGAACGCGGTCTTCATCTCGGCGGCCAACCCGCTGCGCGTCCTTTCGTACGAACGCTACGCCGACCCGGCCGCGGTCGCGAACGCGAAGCTCGTCCTCGCTGCGCGCGCGGCGACCCAGCAACGGACCATCACGTACACCGTGTCGACCACCGACTCGGACGTGCCCGGCAAGCTCACGCCGACGAGCTACGACGTCCTCCTCGTCTACGATCAGAAGAACGCGCCCGCCGGCGCGCTCGCGACGCTCGGCAGCGGCTGGGCGAGCACGCTCGCCGCGTTCACGAGCGGCGGCGGCGACGTCGTCCTGCTCGACGGCGCGGGCGGTACCGGCGAAATGCCGCAGCTCGCCACGAACGGCGGCCTCTTGCCGGTGTCGGCGCACGCGCCGTTGGCGTCGGGCTCGCGGGTCACGGTGAAGGCGCCGAGCGACGTCGTCGGCGTCGGCGTCCTCAGCCCGTACGGAGTGTGGAGCCGCTCGGCGAGCTTCACGTTGCCCAGCCTCGCCAACGTCACGCTGGTCGTCCGCGCCGGCGACGGGACCGGCGACCCCGTCGTCGCGCACAAGTCCGTCCCGTAGCGCGAACGTCGAGGACGGTGGCTCTGCGGCCGCAGGCCTACGCCGCGGTCGGGCGGAGGGCGTCGATGGCCTCTCGGAGCCGCGCGATGCCGAGGACGCTCCGCGCGCCGTACCAGCAGAGATCCTTGCCGTCGATCTTCGCGACCGCGCCGCGCGCGGCCGCGGGGATGGCGAGGCCGCGAAACACGTCCGCGTCTGCGTCGGTGAACGGGTGCGGCTCGTCGGGCAGGAGCACGAGCTCCGGCGCGCGGGCGGTGACCTCCGCGAGCGTCACGCGCGGGTAACGAACGTCGCGGCCCTCGGTCTTCTCGGGGGACAACGGCTTCGCCGTGCCGAGATCGGCCGCGAGCGGGTACCGCCGCTCGCGGTCGGCGAAGACGTTCTGCGCGCCGCACAGGTCGAGCATGTCGCTGATGAAGGTGGCGCCGTGGATCGTCATCAGCGGCGACATCCAGATCGGGCAGAACGCGCGCATCGGCGTCCCCTTCGCGCGCGCCGCCTCCGCCGCGCGGAGGGCGTCGTACCCGTCCTTGACGAGCGCGCGCGCGCCGCTGTCCCCCTCGACGCGAAAGACGCGCGCGAGGCGGGCCATGTGCGCGATCCCCTCGGCGACCCGCTTCGGGAAGGCCACGAAGACGCGCACGCCCGCTTGCGCGAGGGCCTCGAGATCGCCGCGCGAGTTCTCCTCCTGGTTGGCGATGACGAGATCCGGCTCGAGGGCGAGAATGTCCGCCACGCGCGGGTTCTTCGTGCCGCCGACGCTCTTCACGGACGCGATCGCCTCGGGCAACACGCAGTAGTCCGTGCGCCCCACGATCGCGGACGCGCACCCGAGCGCGGCGAGGGTGAGCGTATCGCTCGGCACGAGCGACACGACGCGCTTGGGCGCCGGGCCGAAGAGCAGCTCGCGCCCGCGGTCGTCGGTGACCTTGATGGTGCCGGCCACTTACTTGTCGTCCTCGTCGAAGTCGTCCTTGCCGGGCGCCGGCCCCGGCGGCCCGCCGTCGGCGTGCACACCGACGCGCGTGGCGCAGCTCGCCCACGCGAAGTCGTCGCAGCGGCCGTTCTTCGTCTCGGCGACGCACGCGAGCACGCGGTCGCCCTCCTTCTCGAGGAGGCGGTCGAGCGACAGCCGACACCCGCGACGGCACTCGGTGTCCGTGCACTTCGCCTTCGCGCGCTCGCCGCACGCCTGGACGCACAGCCCCTCGGGCCGCGTCGGCGGGTCCGCCGCACGGCACGCCGCGAGCGCGAAGAGGAGCGCGAGCGCGAGGAGGGTCACCGGGGCCACGCGCGTCATGCGTTGCCCAAATAGCAGGGCTCTCAGCGCAGCGCCATCAGCGAGATGACCTTGAAGCCGCCCTTCGGCACGTCGATCTCCTGCTGGCGGACGACGCCGCGCGAGTCCATGACCACGCGGTGCTTGCCTGGCGTCACGCGCACGCGGCAGAGCGCGATGCGCGCGGGCAGCGTCTCCCAGCTGCGTGTGTCGGGCGTGTCGAGCGCGGTAAGCGTCGCCTGCGCGGCGAGCGAGCCGATGAAGCCGAGGACGCTCCCCTTCCCGCTCGCCTGCTGGATGCCCTCGCCGACGGCGTAGCGCGCGATGAGCCGCGTGATCGCGCTCAGGATGACCTTGCCCTCGATCTTCTTCCACTCGCTCCGCACCTGCGCGTCGATGTCGACGGCCTCGGTCAGCCGCACGAGCTCGCCGTCGAGGCTCACCTCCGGGGTCGCCCACTTGCCCTGACCGGGCGCGAGGGACGGGAAGTTGATCCACGTGACGAGCCCCTGCGCCGCGAGCTTGTTCGCGGCCTGGCGATCGGCGGGGTGGATGTCGCTGGCTACGAGCGTGAGCGCGAGGCCGATGGGGATGCGGTTCGGGACTTTGTGCGCGACGCGGCCGAAGCCGACGACGAAGACGATCTCGGCGCCGTCGTCGGCAGGCTCGTCGGCTTGGCCGCCTTCGGCGATGGCGCGCAGGCGCGGGCTCGCGTAGCTGCCGCGCGGCAGGAGCTTGTGCACCGGGCCGCTCAGGCCAGGGAACGTCGAGAACTGCGCCGCTTGATCGTAGAAGCGCAGCGCCTCGTCGACGTCGCCGGATTTTTCGAACGCGAAGCCCGCGAGGAAGCCGCCCAGGCCGAGGATCGCGTTGTCCTTCTCGCCGAGCGTGTCGCCGACGTACTTCTGCATGACGACGAGGCGCCGCGCCTCGATCTTCGCGCCCTGGAGATCGCCCGTCTCCAGGTAGTTCATCATGTTGAGCGTGTTGATGAGGAGCTTCTCGTACGGCGGCGCCACGTAGCGCCCCGACGATCCGCTGAAGACGTACTCGCCGATCGAGTCGCCCGCGTTGCGCGCGAGGTCGAGCATGTCGATCGCCTTGTCGGCCGCCTGAAAATCGCGCTTGCTCGGCTCGTACTGCGCGAGCGACTGCTGGATCGTCGCGCGGTCGAGGACGAGCAGCGCGTCGTCACCCTCGACCTTGCTCGGGAGTTGATCGTCCCTCTCGACGCCCATCTCTTTGTTCAGCGCGGCGATCGCCTCGCGGGGCTGCCCATGATCGAGCGCCGTGCGAACGGGCAGGGTTCGTTCGGAGTGGCCGCCGCAGCCCTCGGCGACGGCGAGCAGCAAGAGGCACGCCGGCAGCGCGGCCGCGGCGGACGCGACGCGAGACAAGCGAGACGAGACCCTCACGGAGCCGCCCTACTTGACGGCCTTCGTCACGTACGACTTGTGCTGCCAGCGGATTACGCCGGTCTCGACCTCGATGACCTGCATGAAGAACGTGTATTGGACGCGCCGTGCATCCTGGGCGCGCTCGTCGTTCGCGCTGACCTTGCCGGTGAGGAAGTACTTCACGCCCATTTGCTTGGCGTACTGCGCGATGTGCGCGTGGTTGAACGCCGGGTGCTGCTGGCCCTCGACCTCGGCGA
>JAYVXL010000346.1:0-6371 GCA_043785185.1 Myxococcales bacterium | reverse complement strand
TGCCCACCGGCGGCCTCAGCGGCTCGCGGTGGTGACGGTCACGTCGACGCTCATGCCGGGGCGCAGCGTCATGCCGGCGCCGTCGTCGATGCGGACGAGCACCGGCACGCGCTGCACGACCTTGATGAAGTTGCCCGACGCGTTGTCCGGCGGGAGCAGCGAGAAGCGCGCGCCGCTCGCGCCCGCGAGGCTCTCGACGTGGCCGCGCGCCTCTTTGCCGCCATAGCCGTCGACGCGGATCCGAACCGCTTCGCCGGCGCGCATGTCCTTCAGCTGCGTCTCCTTGAAGTTCGCGACGACCCACACGTCGTCGAGCGGCACGATGGCGAGCAGCGGCCGGTCGGGGCTCACGATCTGGCCGACCTCGACGTTGCGCCGCGACACGAGGCCCCGCGCGGGCGCCGTGATCTTCGTGTACGAGACGGCCAGCTCGGCGAGGACGAGCGCCGCCTCCGACTGCTTCACGCGAGCGTCGGCGAGATCCACCGCCGCGCGCGCCGCTTGCGCCTGCTGCGGCGCCGTCTCCGCCTGCGCGAGGCGGCCCTGCGCGAATGTCACGCCGCCGGCCGAGCCGGCCAGCGAAGCGCGCGTGGACTCGAGCCGCGCACGCGCCAGGTCGAGCGACGCCTTCGCCTGATCGAGCGCGGCGCCGCGGCCGTCGACCTCGGCCTGCGAGACGGCGCTCTCCTTGAACAGCTTCACGACGCGGTCGTATTCGGTCTGCGCGAGCTTCGCGCGCGACTCGGCGGCGACGACGTCGGCTTGCGCCTGCTCGATCGACGAGCGGCTGACGGTCACCGTCGACGCCGCCTGCGTGAGGCTGCCGCGCGCCTGGCGCAGCGTCGCGTCCGCGCTCCGCTGGGTGAGGTCGAGCTGCGCTTGGGCGTTGGCGAGGCCGGCCTTTGCCGCGAGGAGATCCGCGCGCGCCACGTTCGCGCGCGCCTCGAGCTCGCGGCCGTCGAGCAGGGCGAGCACGTCGCCCTCGTTGACCTCCTGGTTGTCCTTGACGAGGACCTTCATCACCTGCCCGGTGACGCGCGGCGCGACGCTCATGACGCGCCCCTCGATCTGCGCGTCGTCGGTGGACTCCTTGCCCCGACCGGCGACGTAGAACGCGCCCACGGCCACGGCGGCGAGGACGACCATCCCGGCGAGTGCCTTGCGCGCGCGCGTGCGCTTCGGCGGCGACGCGGCCCCTTCGGCCGCGCGCGCGTCCTTCGACGGCGTATCGGTCGTGCTGACGACAGACTCGGAGGATGCGGCGGCGCTCACGTTGCGTTCTCCCACCGCGCCGCTGTCGCACGCCGCGTGCCAGCTCGCGCGCCGCCGTTTCCCCGCGCGCGCGAGGCGGCGCGCCTGTCGGAACGCCGACAGGTGTCCGCTCGACCGGCAAAGGCCGCGACGCCCGGGAGGCTGCTCAGAGGGTCGAGAGGTAGGCGACGAGATCGGCGATCTCGCCCGCCCCGAGCGCGCTCGCCCCGCCGTGTCGCGCGCCGCCGCCGCACGGGCCGAAGCGGTCGGCGAGCGTCGCGGCGCAGCCCGCGTGGAGGAACGGCGCGCGGTGCGCGACGCCCACGAGTGAGGGCACCTGGAACGCGCCGCCGGTCCCGACGTCGACCGTCGCGTTGTTCGTGAGGCGCGGGCCGGTGTGGCACGCGGCGCAGCCGCCCGCCTCCTCGAACAGCTTGCGGCCGCGCGCGACGGAGAGCGCGTCGCCGGCAGCGAGCGGCGCGGGGCTCGGGATCGCGAAGAGCCAGCTCTCGAGCGCGGCCTGCTGGCCGGCGGCGAGCGTCGGACCGCTCATGCCCTCCTCGTAGACCTTCGCCACGAGCTCGCCCACGCCCGCGAGCTCGCCACTCCAGTGGTACGGCGCGGTGCCGGCGAGCGTGCCCTTCAGCGACGGGGTGCGGCGCCGGCCTTGCGCCGCGAACGACCACACGAGCCCGTCGTCGCCGCCCTCCGCATGGCACGACGCGCACGCGACGCCGGCGCCCGTGTCCGAGTGAAAGACGGCGTGGCCGGTGTCCTCACGCGACGTGGCGCCGGGGATCGGGATCCGCCACAGCGGCTTCGCGTCGCCGAGCGGCAGGACGATGAGCGCCGCCGGCTCGCGCGAGAAGACGACGACCGTGCTCTCGTCGAGGAAGGCGACGGACGTGGGCTGCCCGGAAAGCACGTGCTCGTCCTGCGGCGAGCACGGCGAGGAGGGCGAGGAAGGCGATGAGGGCGATGAGGGCGGGTTCGCGGCGCTGTCGAACGTGAGGAGCGCGGCGCCGTTCGGCGTGTGACCCAGCCCCGCGGCGACGACGGCGTACCGCCGGCCGGATGGGCTCATCGCGAGGTCGACCGGGAGCGTGGCGCCGGGGAGCGTCGTGCGGGTCTCCGCGCCGAGCGCCGTCATCGCGCTCGTCACCGCCGCCGCCCGTCCCACGGAGCCGGAGCCGGAGGTGCACGGATCGGCGCCCGAATAGTACGCGGGCAGTCGCCCGCTCGCGGACGCGTGGTTGTCGATCGCGCGGCTCGCGAGCTGGTGCACCACGATCGGCAGCGCACCCTTCGTTCGCGGGATCATGCGCCACGCGACGGCCGCCTCCATGCGCGGCGCGACGCTGTCGGGCATGAGCGTCCGCGCCTTGACCTTGCCGGCGGCGTCGAGCGTCAGGACCTCGGCGGCGCGGAAGCGGCTCACGTAGAGGACGCCCTCACCGACGACCACGTCGCGCAGATCCAAATCGAGCGCGAGGGTGCGCGTCGCGTTGCCCCCCGACGCTGGGAGCGTGACGAGCTCGCCGCCCGCGCACGCGACGTGGAGGGCCGCCGCTGCCGCGTCGAAGGCCAGGCCGCGCGGGGCGCTGCACACCGCGCGCCGCGCCGTGATCGCCGCCGACTCGACGTCGAGCGTGACGACCGCACCGCCGCTGCGCAGCGCGACGAACGCGGTCCCGGCGCCGTCGCTCGCGACGCGCCCCGGCTCGTCGCCCGGCTGCAGCCCCACCGTGCGCACGCGCTGGGCGAGGACGTCGACGACGTAGAGCGCGTCGCGGTCGGGGTCGGCGACGACGGCGTACACCGTCCCGTTGGCGCCGCGGGTGAGCGCGAGCGTCCCGCCGCTGATCGGCGGCGGCGCGCTCTCGAGGTGGCGTGTCGCGCCGAACGCGAGCGTTCCGGGCGGCGGCGGCGGCGGGCCCGCGTCGTAGGGGTCGTACTCGTACCCTGCCCCGGCGCTGCCGGAGCTCTTCGCGAAAACACCGCAACCCGCCGCAGCGAGCATGCATACGCACGTCGCCGCCGCCATCGATGTCGATTTCATGGCTCACCCTCCGATTGAAGTGAGCGCCCCTTCAGCAACGACCGTACCGTCGCGCGGCGCGCACGATCCCGTGGAAATGTCTCGCGACGCGCGCGCCGGGTGTGGCCATGGAGCGACGGTGTTGTCGGGCGCGACCGGGTCGGCTTCCCGGCCCGCGGTTTCCCTCCATCGGATCGCGGACGGACTCGTGCTAAGCAGCGCTCCTTGATCTCCACCGAACCCAAGCCCACGCGCGACGCCCCTGCCCGCGCGCGCACGCTCGTCCGCGAGCTCGCGCGCCCCGACATCGACGTCTTCGAGCTGTTCGCGCAGCTCGACGCCTTGCCGCCCGACGTCGTGCGCGCCGCGCTGGCCCCCGTGACGGGCCCGTCGCGGCCGCCGGAGGAGCTCGACGAGGACGTGCGCCGCGCCCACGGCTTCCCCGCTCCGGCTCTCCACCTCGCGTGCACGCACGTCGTGAAGCCGACGGTCGGCGCCCGCCTCGCCGCGACGACGGCGGAGCAGATCGAGAAGGCGTGCGCGACGTGGGACGGCCTCTCGCTGCCGCTTGCCGCGCGCCTCGCCGAGGGCGGCGGCGAGCGCTCGTTCGCCGGGAACATCGAGCACCGCACGCTCGACGACGTCGACGGCATGCCGCAGTTCGACGTCGTGCTGCTCCACGGCGACAGCGGCGCGGTCTTCCGCGCAGGCACGACCGACGTGCTCGCGACGATCGCGTACGGCAAGGTCGAGGTGCGCGATCCGCGCGAGCGCCGGGCGCTCCAGGCGGCGCTCGACGGCGACACGGACACGCCCGCCGAGCGCGCGGCGCCGCCCGCGCCCGCCGAGGCCAAGGCCGCCGAGAAGGCCGCCGAGACCAAGGCCGCCGCGAAGAAGGCCCCCGCGAAGGCGTCGGTGAAGACCGCGTCGGCCGCAAAGAAGGCCGCGGCTCCCACCAAGAAGGTCCCCGCGAAGAAAGCCGCGGCGACGAAGAAGCCCCCCGCGAAGAAGACCGCAGCAACGCCGAAGAAGGCCCCCGCGAAGAAGGCCCCCGCGACGACGAAGAAGGCGACGACGAAAAAGACGCGCTGAGCCGCCTTTCAGCCGTGCCGCACGATGTCGTGCAGGATGGCGTCGCTCTCTTTCTTCGCCCACGCGGCGAAGTCCGCCATGAAGGCCTTCACCTCGCCGAAGCGGCGCACGATGCTGGCCTTGTCGCCCATGGCGATCGCGCGCGCGAAGTAAGCCGCCTCCTGCTCGAACTTGTGGCTGATCGCCGCGCCCTCGGCGTTGGCGGTGAGGATGTCGGCGTAGAGCTCCGCGCTTTGGGAGAACATTCGCCCGACCATCGCGAGCTCGGTTCGATAGATGGGGCTCGCGAACTGCAGCGAGCGCGGCAGGTCGGCCTTCTGCCGCTCGAGGACCGAGCCGAGCACCATCGTCTTCTCGTGCACGAGCACCTGGATGAGCGCCATCTGCGCGTCGTGCTCTTCGGCCGTCGCCTCGATGATCTCGGCGCCGAACGCCTCGAAGAGATCGCGCACGCGCGCGCCGCCGCCGGCGCCGCGGCCGGCGCAGACGACGACCTTCTGGCGATCCATGTCGTCGCCGCTCGGGCCGAACATCGGGTGGGTGCCGACGACGTCGACCTCGGGGCGCGTCGCGCGGAGCATCGCCTCGAGCGGCGCGCGCTTCACGCTCGTCACGTCGCAGAGGCACGCGCCGGCGCGGACGTGCGGACCGACCTCCTCGATGACCGGCACCGTCGCGGCGATCGGCACGGCGACGACGACGAGATCGTGGCGCGAGGCGACCTCCGCGTTCGGGGCCCCGACGCCGAGGCCGGTCGTCTCCACGGCGTAGCCCGCGCCCGAGAGCAGGCGCGCGAGGAACGCGCCCATGCCGGCGGTGCCGCCGATGATGCCGACGGAGAAGCGCTCGCGCCGCTCGAAGAGCTTCTCGCGCTGCGCCGCGCGTGACGCCGCGAACATCGTGCCGAAGACGTCGCGGAGCACGTCACCGGGCACGCCCTCCATCGCCGCGCGCGCGTGCAGATCGTCCATGTGCGCGCCCTCGCGCTCGCGATCGAACGACGGCAGCCCGGCCTGCGCCTTGAACGCGGCGACCTTGCGGATCAGCCGCATGCGCTCGCCGAGGAGGTGGACGATCTGCTCGTCGCACGCGGTCAGCGCGCCGCGCAGGCTCCGGAGGTCTTCGCTCATCGACGCGATCTTAGTCGAAAGCCCCGGAGTTCCCGCCGCTATAGTTGGCGGTCGTGACGCTGGCGAGCGGGGACATCGTCGATCGCTACCGCATCGTGGCGCCGCTCGGCGCGGGCGGGATGGGCGACGTGTACCACGCGTTCGACACGAAGCTGCAGCGGAGCGTCGCGCTCAAGCTGCTGCGACTGCCCGTGGGCGGCGCGGCGGAGGACGCCGCTTCGTCGCGCGGGACGGCGCGCCTGCTCCGCGAGGCGCGCGCGGCGGCGCTGCTCGAGCACCCGAACGTGGTGCACGTCTACGACGTCGGAGAGATCGAGGAGCCGGCAGCTCTCCGAGCTCTGCGACAAAGGAACGACGTGCGTGGGTGTCGCCAACGTCTCCGCGCCTGGCATCCTCGGCGTCTTCGATCCGCAGTGCGCCAACGGCGGCTGTATCGGAGCGCCGGCAGGCGAGCGCCGGCCGTGCTTCATCCGCGGCCGCGCACCGGCGGCCCGTCTCACGGTGGCGTCAGACCGCCAGATCGCTCGGTCGCTCGTCCGGATGGACGAGCAGCGTGCGCACCGCCCAAAGCTCCTCGAAGACCCGATAGCGCGCGGTGTTCTCCAGGTACGCCGCGCCGGTCGAGCCGCCGGTGCCGATCTTCTTGCCGATGAAGCGCTCGACGGTGCGCGCGTGGTGGTTGCGCCACAGGATGAAGCTCTCCTCGAACTGGATCAGGTCCTCGCAGAACTGGTAGCCGGCGGCGAATTTCTCCGGCCACGTGTACACCGCGAGCGCCACCTGGAAGCCGTGCTGCGCGAGCTGCGCCTTCAGCGTCGTCTCGCGCGCGGCGCGCTCCCGCGCGATGCCGTCGCGCGCCA
>JAYVXL010000345.1:0-1882 GCA_043785185.1 Myxococcales bacterium | reverse complement strand
CGCGCGCGGCGGTCGAGGCGCACGGCGGCCGCGTCCGGTTCATCGAGCTGGGGCCGCCGCGGGTACGGGTGCGGGTCGAGCTCCCGCGGTAGACTACGGACAGGGCACCGAGATCGACCCCGTCGCGGCGCCGCCCTGCAGATCGACGACCGACTCGGCGCTCACGTTGAGCGGCGTGAGGCCGCTCACGGCGCGGCACTGGAACTCCGCGGTCCCGGGGACGGGGCCGAGATCGTTTCCCGCGATCACCGTCGGCGCGCCGGCGACGCCGGTGCCCTGCGCGTTGATCTGGATATTTGCACCATGCACTGAGTTCCCGGTGACCGTCCCGCCCTTGATGTTCGGCGACGCGTACCAGGGGTGGGGCCCGAGCTCGATGCCGAAGTGGCAGCCCCCCGGGCACTCGACGGTGTTGCCCGTGAGCGTCGCGCCGGTGTGGTCGCCGAGCGCGGCGCTATTGAAGTTGTCGAGCATGATGGCGGCGAAGGCCGTCTGCGAGATCTGCCCGGCGTAGTTGGCGGTGTACGCCGCGTTGACGCCGCCGCCGGAGATGAAGCCGACGTCGCTGTTGTCGATGAAGCGGCAGCCGGTCACCTTGCCGCCATCGCTCTTGTGGATGGTGAGGCCGTCGGACCACATGTTTTGCGACCCGTGGTCGCCGTTGCCCCAGAAGACGCTGGACTTCACCGTGACGCCGTCGCCGTCCCACTCGAGGCCGGAGCCGCAGAGCGCGCGCGCCGAGGCGACACCGACGAGCGTGCAGCTGCCGCAGTTGGCGCCGATGTTGATGCCGTCGCCGTTGGCCCCGGACGCGCAGGCGGTCGCGGCGGGCGAGCCGAGACGCGCGGCGCGGTCGCCGTCGACCAGCACGTGATCGACGGTGACTTGCGCGACCGGCGCGGCGAGCGCGCCGAGCCGGACGAAGCCGCGCGTTCCGGCGAGCGACGGCTGCACCGCCGCGTCGGCGCGGAGGACGGCGCACGGCGGCGCTTCGTAGGCGAGGCAGCTCGCGGCGTTGCCTGCGGCGCCCGCGGTGGACAGCGTCATCGCCTTGGTGACGCTCACGACGCCGGAGAGCCGAAAAATCCCGGGCGGCAGCGCGAGGGCTCCGCCCACGGGCGTCGCGTCGATGCACGCTTGGAGCGCGGCGCGCGCGTCGGTGGCGCCGGTGGGATCGGCGGTGACGCCGGCGCACAGCGCGACCGGCGGCGCCGCGGCGGGCGTGACGTCGACCGAGCGCGTCGGGCTCGGGTCGCCGAGCCACGCGCTGCCCTCACGGACGATCTGGAACGCGTACGGATGCGCGCCCGTCAGCGGCGGCGCGCGCACGGGCAGGACGACGCGGACCGCGTGCTGCGGGGGAACGTCCGCGGGGAGCGCGAGACGCGTCGGCGTCCAGAGCTCGAGATCGCGCGGCGCCGAGGGGCCGAGCTTCACGCCGCTCGGCGCGCTCGCGGCCGCGGCCGTCCAGGTCGTCGCGCCGCAGTTCGCAAAGGTGACGCGCGCGAACGGGCGCGCCCACGGCGCGAGTGACGTCGGCGCGACCTCGTCGACGAAGACCGACTCTTTCGCGCCGGTGGGGCACGCGTAGGGCGTGACGGCCGGGCCGCACGCGACGCCGTCGCACGCGAGGCCGGCGGCGCAGGCGTACGCGGCGCAGCAGGCCTGACCGGTCGCGCCGCACGGCCGGGCCGCGTCGCCGCCTTCGCCCGCGCCCGCGTCGCCGGCGCCCGCGCTGTCCACGGGCGTCGCGCTGTCCTGCGCGGGCGCGCGCGCATCGTCCGCGGGCGAAGCGTCCACGGGCGCGCCGGGCCCGCCTGGGCCGCCTGGCCCGCCTGGATCGGGACCGAGCGCGTCGGTGGCGGCGCCGTTCCCGCCGCAC
>JAYVXL010000344.1:0-6398 GCA_043785185.1 Myxococcales bacterium | reverse complement strand
TGCCGCCCACTTCGATCGCGGACCCGCCGTCGCCGCCGCTCGTCAGCGCGCCCGCGCCCGTCACCCCGGCGTCCAGCGCCGACTCTCCGCCCCAGGGGCTGCAGGCGTCGGCGGGGGCGGGCCGCTCCGGCGCGCGCGCGCCGCGCGTTCGTCCCACACCCGTTCCGACGCGCAAGGGCACGACGGGCCCCCACATCCAGGAAAAGCCGCGGTATTGATAGAGCGATGCTCCGGCGTCGCCTCGGACCGACGTTCCTCGCTGCAGCGCTCGCGCTCGCGGTCGCGGGTGGGCACGCGCCGGCGCGCGCCGACGCGCGCGAGGACTCGCGGAGCGCCTTCCGCCGCGGGGTCGTGCTCGCGCAAGGAGCCGACTACCCGCATGCGCGCGACGCGTTCATCGAAGCGTACCGCCTGTATCCGCACCCGAGCATCCTCCTGAACCTCGGCATCGCGCGATGGAAGACCGGCGAGCTCGCGGCGGCGGAGCAGGACCTCGTGAAGTTCCTCTCCGACGATGGCGGCGCCTCGGTCGAGGAGGTCGCCAGCGCGCGCGCCGCGCTCGGCAGCGCGCGCGCCGGCCTCGGAACGCTGCGGGTGCGCGTCGCGCCGCGCGGGGCGCGCGCGACGCTCGACGACCAGCCGCTGCCGCTCGTGCCGGGCGATTTCGCCGAGATCCGCGCGCCGCTCGGCGCGCACGTCCTCGAGGTCCAGGCCGACGGCTACGCCCGCAAGCGCCAGCCCGTCACGGTGACGGCGGGCCCGCCGTCGACCGTCGACCTCACGCTCGAGTCCACCGGGGGCGCGCGCGCGGGCGGGTCAACGGCGGCGCCCGGCGTCGCGCCCGACGGCGGGCCGAGCCCGCGGCGGACCGTGGGCTGGGTGCTCGTCGGCGTCGGCGGCGCGGGCGGCGTGCTCGCCCTCGTGACGGGGCTGCGCGCGCAGGCGCTGTCGCACGACTACAACGACGCGCCCGCCGGCGCGCAGGACCGGAAGACGCGCTCGGACGGCATCTTCCTCCGCACCGTCGCCGACGTCGCGCTCATCACCGGCGTCGTGAGCGGAGCCGTCGGCGCATACTTGCTCCTGACGCCCGACCCCGCGCGCACGCCGCTCCGCGTCGTCGTGGGCCCCGCCTACGCCGGCGTTCGCGCGGTTTTCTGAAGGAGCGTGTACGATCCCCGCATGCCGAGCGGCGCCGAGCAGCACCCGACGCGCCCGCGCTTCACGCTGCCGGCCGCGAGCGCGCTGCGCGACCGCGCCGACAAGGTCGGTGAGCAGCTCCGTCGCAAAGGCCGTCCGCGCCGCCGTTATCTGAACGACCAGCGCGCTCGCCTCGCGCGCCGGCTCCTGCCGAGCGTCGCGCTCATCGCCGCGTGCATCGGCGTCATCGCGCTGGTCGACCTCGTGCTCCGTGACCCGCCGGTGCCGCGCGGGGCGACGCTGGCGCAGGCGTTCATGACGATCCTGCTCGGAGGCATGGCGCTCGCGGTGCCGCTCGCGAAGGGGAGCCTCGGCGCCCTCCGCGGGCTGACGGCCGCGGCCGCCCTCGTGCTCGTCCTCGGCTGGGCGATCGTCGCGCGGATGACCGGCGGCGCGTCGAGCGAGTACGTGCTCGCCGCGCCGATCGGCCTCTCCGTCCTGTTCGCGCTTCTGCCCATTCCGCCGCGCGTCGCGCTGGCGCTCGGCGGCGTCGGGTACGTCGCGCTCCTCCTCGGCGCGCCCGGCGCGCGCGTGAGCGTGCACGTCCTCGTCCTCGCGGTTTGGGCCGGCGGGATCATCGTCGAGCGTCGCCGCCACCGGTCGGCGCTCTCGCAGTTTCTCCGCGTCGAGCGCCTGAGCGCGAAGGTGTCGCAGCTGCGGCGCATGCAGGAGCAGCTCGTCGTCGTCGAGAAGCTCGAGGCGCTGCGCGTCCTCGTCGGCGGGATGGCCCACGAGATGAACAACGCGCTCACCATCGCGGTCGTTTCGACCGAGCAGGCCAAGAAGACCGCCGAGTCGGGCGCGGCGGCCCCCGGCGCGACGCTCGCGGCGCTCAATCGCGCCGACGGCGGGCTCGCGCGCATCCGCCGCAGCGTCGACCGCCTGAAGCGATTCGCGATGTCCGCCGAGGGCACGCTCGAGCCGGCGGACGTCGGCGCGCTGCTCGACTTCGCGCTCGAGAGCGCCATCGGCCGCGCGCGCAGCGGCGTCATCATCGATCGCGCGTACGATCCCGAGGTCGGCGCGATCGAGTGCCACGTCGCCGCGCTCGCCGAGGCGCTCTTCCAGATCGCGCGCAACGCGGTCGAGGCGATGCCCGGCGGCGGCACGATCACGGCGGGCGTGCGCCGCGAGGGGGAGAGCGTCGTCCTCACCGTCGCCGACCAGGGGCGCGGCATCCCGCGCGAGCAGCTCGCGAAGGTCTTCGACCCGTTCTACCAAGGCCGCCCCGACGCGGGAAAAAGCGGCCTCGGCCTGAGCGCCGTCTACGGCCTCGTCAACGCGCTCGGGGGCCAGGTCCGCATCAAGAGCGACGTCGGCCGCGGCACCGAGGTGGCCATCGAGATGCCCGCCAAGCGGGCGCGCACGATGCCGCCGCCGCCACCGCCGCCGCCCTCACCCGCAGCCCCCGGCCGCTGATCCGGTCCGCCACGGCGTACCTCTCGGCACCCCCGCGGCGTCCCCGTTGCATCTCAAGGCGATGGCGCGCTTGCGTCGGGGCCCGCGGAGGCAAAGGGTCCGCCTTTCGGGAGAAGCCATGAGCGGAACGATGTCGGCGCGGTGTCTCGGTGCAGCGGTCCTGGCGATGGGACTCGTCGTGGCGTGCAGCGGGAACAAGAGAGATAGCGGCTTCGTGGAGCCGGGAGGGAGCAGCGGCACGTTCGGCGGGGGCGCCGACGGCGGCCTCGGCTCGAGCGGCGGGCAGGGCCTCCTCACGAGCGGCTGCGCGACCGCCACGGCCGACGCCGAGCGCGCGCCGATCTACATGCAGATCATCCTCGACGGCTCCGGCAGCATGGGCGACGACAACAAGTGGAGCGCCGTCGTGCCCGCGCTCGAGTCGATCTTCGACGATGTGCTCGCGAAGAACGATCCCGCGTTCGGCGTCGGGCTCATGACGTTCGCGGACAAGTACGATCCGACGTGCCAGACGATCCAGACGCCGATCGGCCCGATCCAAGGCAACTGCCAGGGGCCGTACCCGAGCCCGGTAGACGTGCCCGTCGCCTTCGTCGATCAAGGCCAGCGCGACAAGCTCCGCGGGCGCATTCAGCCGTCGGCGCCCTCCGGCGACACGCCGACGAAGAGCGCGCTCACCGGCGCATACGCGTCGCTCGCGGCGTTCACGCCGAAGGCGCCGCTCCTCTCGAACGGCAAGAAGGTCGTCGTCCTCATGACCGACGGCGTCCCCACCGACAGCAACACGGCGACGGACGCGTCGCTCGCGTCGGCGCAGCTCGCCAAGGGCATCAGCACCTTCGTCGTCGGCATCGGTCCGTTTCCGTCGCCGGACCCGAAGGGTTACGACCCCTCGTTCCTCGGCGCGGTCGCGCAGGCCGGCGGCACCGCCCCGAGCGGCTGCAACCCCAGCGAGGGCAGCGACACCTCGCGCCTCTGCTACTTCCAGGTCACGCCCGGCGGCAAGAGCGCGGGGCAGCTCACGCAGGACTTCATCGTCGCCATCAACAAGATCAGGAGCGCCGTCGCGACGTGCGAGTTCACGCTGACGAAGGCCGGCGGCGCGGTCGACCCGTCCCAGGTGAACGTCATCTACGTCGACCAGGCCGGTGTGCAGCACTTGCTCGTGCAGGACGGCCGGAGCGGCTGGACGTACGACGACCCGAAGAACCCGTCGCGCGTCCTCCTCCACGGCGCCGACTGCGACGCGGTGAAGTCCGACCCCAAGGGCAAGATCTCGATCGTGCTCGGCTGCGCGACGGTGACGAAGTAACTCCCGCGCTCGGCGAACTACTCGGCGAGCGCGACGAGGGCCTTCAGCCCAGCACGTGGACGCGTATCGTGTTCGTGCTGCCGCTCACGCCGAGCGGCGCGCCGAAGACGATGACGACGCGCTCGCCGGGCGAGGCGAGGCCGTTCGCCATCAAATCCGCGGTGCAGAAGTCGACGAGCATGTCGGGATCGTGCACGTTCTGCGGGATTTCGCGGGGGATGACGCCCCAGTACAGGTTCATCCGCCGGCGCGTCTTCGCGTTGGGGGAGAACGCGATGATCGGGACCGACGGGCGCGCGAGGCTCACGTTCATGGCCGACGAGCCGCTCTCGGTGAACGCGACGAGGTACCGCGCGCCGATCTCCTTGGCGGTGTTGCACGCGCCGCGCGCGACGGCCTCGGGCACGCTCGTCGCGCGGCTCGCGTACGGGACCTGCTCGTAGAACGGGCTCGTCTCGGCCTCCATCGCGATGCGGCTCATCATCTGCGCCGCGAGTATCGGGTGGTCGCCGGTCGCCGTCTCGCCGGAGAGCATGAGCGCGTCGGTGCCCGAGAAGACGGCGTTCGCGACGTCGCTCGCCTCGGCCCGTGTGGGGCGCGTGGCCTTCGTCATCGACTGCAGCATCTCGGTCGCGACGATGACTGGCCGCCGCACGCGCCGCGCGACGCCGAGGATTTGGCGCTGGATCACCGGCACCCGCTCGGGCGGGAACTCCACGCCGAGGTCGCCGCGCGCGACCATCACGCCGTCAGAGGCGGCGACGATCGACTCGAGGTTCTCGATCGCGTCGGGCGTCTCGATCTTCGCGACGATCGGCGTCGGCTGCCCCCACTCCGACGCGATCTCGCGCACGAGCTTGATGTCCTCTGCGCGGCGCACGAAGCTGAGCGCGATGTAGTCGACGCCGTTCGCGAGGCCGAAGGACAGGTCCTCCTTGTCCTTCTCGGTGAGCGTGCTGAGGCGCATCGTCTTGCTCGGCAGGTGCACGCCGACGTGGTTGCGCATTCCGCCGCCCTGCTCGACGGTGACCCTGACCTTCTCGCCCTCGATCGCGTGCACGCGCAGGACGAGCCGCCCGTCGTCGAACATGATGCTGTCGCCGACGCGCACGTCGCCCGCGAGTCCCTCGTACTGGATCGGGATGACGCGCTCGTCGGTCGACGACTCGCCCTCGATGAGCGTCGCCTCCACGCCCGACGGCAGGTTGAAGTTGGCGGCGAACGTGCCGGTGCGGATCTTGGGACCGCACAAGTCCTGCAGCGCGGCGACGGCCTTGCGCTGGTTGTCGCTGGCCTTGCGCAGGCGCGCGAGCTGCTCGCCGTGCTGCTGGTGCGTGCCGTGCGAGAAGTTGAGGCGCGCCACGTCCATGCCCGCGGCGATCAGGCTCTCCAGCCCCTCGACGGTGCTGCAAGCGGGGCCCAGCGTGCACACGAGCTTGGCGCGGCGGATCGCCATTGCCCTCTACTTATGCCAGAGTGCCTCGGAAACGAAGCGCGAAAGCACGTGAGCTCGGAATCCCGCCAGAAAATGTTGGGCCTCTTGCCTGCCCTCGCGGCCGACCCGAGCGTCGGCACGCCGTCGTACGTCTACGACCTCGACGGCATCGCGGCGGAGGCGCGGGAGCTCGCGGCCGAGCTCCGCGCCGCTTCGGACGGCGGAAAGCCGGGCCTCGTCGCGTACGCGGTGAAGGCGAACGCCGCGGGCCCGATCGTCCGTGCGGTCGTGCGCGAGGGTTGCGGCGCCGACGTCGTGAGCGGCGCGGAGCTCTTGCTCGCGCTCGCGTGCGGCGCGGCGCCGGCGCACGTCGTCTACAGCGGCGTCGCCAAGACCGACGACGAGCTCGACCTTGCGATCGCGCGCGGCATCGGCGCGATCCAGATCGAGAGCCTGGAGGAGCTCGAGCGCGTCGCGGCGCGCGCGCGCGCCGCGAGGGCGATGGCGCGCGTCGCCATCCGCGTGAACCCGCGCGTGGACGCGGCGGCGATCGGCACGCACGCGCACATCGCGACCGGTCACGACGAGGCGAAGTTCGGCGTGCCGCGCGGCGACGTGGCGCTCGCCGTCACGCGCGCGCTCGCGCAGCCGAGCGTCGCGCTGGTCGGCCTCGCGTGCCACGTCGGGTCGCAGCTCACGAGCGTCGAGCCGTATGCGGAGAGCGCGCGCGCCCTCTTCGAGGCGGCGTCCCTCGCGCGCGCCGCGGGGGCGCCGCTCGAGTTCGTCGACACCGGCGGCGGCTTCGGCGTCGACTACGGCGCCGGCTGCGCCGTGCGCCCGGCGGAGTTCGTGCGCGCGGCGCGCGCGGCGATGCGTGAGGCCGGCCTCGGCGACCTGTCGCTCCACGTCGAGCCGGGGCGCGCGCTCGTCGCGGCGCACGGCGTCCTTCTGGCGCGCGTCCTCCAGACGAAGGAGACGCGTTCGGGCGACGCGCGGCGCTGGCTGATGCTCGACGCCGGCATGAACGATCTC
>JAYVXL010000343.1:0-6401 GCA_043785185.1 Myxococcales bacterium | reverse complement strand
TGCGCACGACCGTCTTGGTCTGCGGATCCTTGAACCGATCGAGGTCGGGCTCCAGCGTCACGGGCGCGCCGGTCTGTTTCGGCTTGCCCTTCGAGACGAGATCCCACGCGACGAGCGCGCCATAGGCGGCGCCGCCGAGCGCGAGGATCGGCCACGACTGCAGCGCCGCCGCGCCGACCGCCGCCGAGCCCACGACGGCGATGTTCGTGATCCCCGTCGTGGCGCGGAGGATCCGCTTCCAGGTCGACGACTCGCCCTCGGCCACGCTGCCCACGTTCCTTTCGCCTCGCCTTGCCGCGCTCAGAAGAACGAGGCCATCTCAAGATACACGTCCCGGATCGACTCGACGCTGCCTTTGGCGCTCGAGCCCTTCGCCGCCTCCGCGATGGAGGCGAGGATCGATGTCTCCGCCTGCGCGCCGTACGCGATCGTGAAGACGCGGACCGGCGCGTCGTCTCTCGGAAAGCGCGCCTTGAGCTCGTCGAGCTTCAGCTTGCTGCCCTCGTCCGCGCCGTCGGTCATCAGGACGATGGCGTGCGTGCGGTTCGGATCGCTCGCCGCGCGCTTCTTCGCCATGTCGTACGCCTGCGCGATCGCGTCGTAGAGCGAGGTGCCGCCGCCGGCGGTGACGGCGTCGAGGCGCTGCTGCAGCTCGGCGCGCCCCGTCTTGAGCGGGAGCGGCCCGAGCGGCGGGTAGACGACGTTGTCGAAGAACATGACCGTGACGTCGTCGCGGTCGCCGAGGCTCTGGAGGAAGCTCGACGCGCCCTTTCGCGCCTCGTCGAGCGGCGCGCCGCGCATGCTGCCCGACTTGTCGAAGACCATCATCACGTCGGCGCCCTTCTTCGTCTCCTTCCAGACCTCGAGGAGCTTCGCGAGCACGCGGCCGTCGGGCACCGGGAGCACCGTCTGCGGCTGCTTCGGGTCGACGCCGTGCGCCTCGTCGATGGGCGAGCCGACGGCGATTTGCGGGTCGGCGGGGCGGAAGCCGAGCGCGAGCGCGCGCTCCTGCGCGGGGCGCGCCTTCAGGAAGGCGAGCAGCTTCGCCGCCGCGTCCTTCTCGTCGGCGCCGACCCACGGCGCGTCGAGCACGGCGAACGGATGGTCCGACCAGAACGTCCCCTCCACCGGGTACACGGCGACGATCGGAAGCGGCGGCGACCTGCCGTACGCCTCGATGACGAGGTTCTCGTAGAGCACGGCGGCCGACACGTAGCTCGGCCCGCGCTCGATCATCTTGTCCGAGAAGAAGCCCGTCGATTTCCCGTAGTGGACGATCGTGTTCTCGACGGACGAGACGAGCGCGCGCGTCGGCTTCGCGTCGAGATCGGCGATCGTCAGGCCGCGGGTCTTCTTCGCGCCGGCGTACGCCTCGGCGAGCACCGAGAGGTAGCCGGAGTTCGAGAACTCCGGGTGGCAGTGCCCGAGCTTGAATTTGCCCCACTCGGGGAAGCCCATCGCACCCCAGCCCTTGGGGTTCGCGCTCACCTTGAGCAGATCGCTCCACGAGAGCTGCTTCTTCGGCCAGCCGAGCGCCTCGGCCATCGGCTTCCACATCGCGATGACGACGGGCGACAGGACGAGCGGCTCGCCGCCCACACTCAGCGGCTTGGTGTTGCCGGCCTTCGAGAGCCACGCGTCGTTGAGGAGCGTGAGGTAGAGGGCCGACGCCGGGCTGAAGACGTGCGCCTTCATCTGCCCGCTCGTGATCGCCTGCAGCGCCTCGCCGGAGCCCATCGCCTTGGCCTCGACGGCGATCGAACGACCCGACGCGGTCTTGGGCGCGCTCGCCAGGAACAGCTTGATCTGCTCCTCGAGCCACGTCTTCTTCTCGCTGCCGTACGCGAGGGTCAGCGTGAGGGTCTTCGAGTCTTTGCCGCCGTCTTTTCCCGGCGCCAACGACGCGCTCGCGCTCGCGCCCGCGTCGACGGCTTCGGCCGGCGGCGAGGGGCGGTCCGGGCAGCCGCACACGAGGAGCACGAAGGTCGAGAGGACGAGGAAGAGAGCGCGGCGGGTCATGCGGGGGCGAGCATACGCACTTCGACGCGGCCGTAGCCAGAACGCGTGCGGCTCACGGGGTCGGCAGGCACTCCGGCGGCACGGGCGCGCCGCTCGCGCAGAGCGCGCGCCCCTCGTCGGTCGTCGGCGGCACGATCTGAAGCACCGCGCGCAAGCCCTGCGAGGCCAAGACCGGCCGCGGCTTGGTGCTGCACGACGACGGGTTCACGGCCCCGTCCCATGCGCCCTCCGCCGGCGCGCAGCCGCCGAGCTCGTTCGGCACCGTCCACGCTTGCCCCGTCGGATACACGACGTTGATGCCATACTTGCCGGTGGGGAGGCACCCGATCTTCACGTCGCGGAGCAGCTTGGGCTGGGCCTTCCGGAGCGCCGCCGCGTCGAACAGGGGCTTGTTCGGCGGGTCGGACGGGTCGGGGCTCGTCCCCTTGGCGTAGGGCGTCACGAGGACGCCGCCGCGATCGATCGCGCGCGCGTCGAAGCAGATGACGCTCGGCCGCACGAGCGCGGTCAGGTGGTCGCGCACGCTGGCGGCGGAGGGCGTCGTGTCCGGCGGGTCGAGCGACGTCGCGACGAGATCGTCGTTCCACAGCGTGATGGCCTGGATGACGACGACCGGCTTGGTCGCGCTCCCCTGCGGCGTCATCCCCGACGGGTCGGCGTCGTCGAGCTTGGCGAGGACGACGAGCGGCCAGAGCTGCGGAACGGTCGTGCTCTGCCCTGCCGTCTCCGGGATGCTGACGCCGGTGCTCCACAAGACGAGCCCGCCGCCTCCGCCGATTCCGCCGCCCGTCAGCTGGAGGCTGAACGGCGGGGCCGACGCGGCGCTCGCTTCTGCGGCCGCGACGCCCCCGTCGAGGCGCAGCGACGTGAAGCTCGCTTGGAACGCGCCGACGTACTTGGGAAACGGCGTCGTCGGCTGCGCGAGCACGTGGTGGTCCTGCGTCATCGTCGCGATCGGCGCGAAGCTCGGGTCTGCAGCGTCTGCGCCGGCCGGGTGAAAGTACGGGCGGGTCAGCGAGAAGACGGCGCCGAGCGTCACCGGCACGCCGTCGCGCACGAAACCCGACGGCGGAATGCTGAACGGGGGGACGGCGCCGGGCGGCGCGCCCTCGGGGAGCGGAGCCGGCACGCCGACGTCGACGGGCAGGAAGATGGGCTGGTAGCTCGGATCGCCGAGGTGCTTCGCCGCGTCCGCCGTGTCGATGTAGCCGCCGCCGACGTCGCCGGCGACCGGCAGGTTGCGGAATTTGAACGTCGGCAGAAACAGCCCCGCGGTGTCGTAAAAGGACTGCAGCACGTACGAGCCGCCGTCGAGCGGCGCGATGGCGTAGTCGGCGGTCGCGGTGATGGTCTCGCCGAAGCCGTGGTCCTTCGGGCAGTAAAGATCCGGCCCCGCCGCGCGCGGCTCGCTCGCGAAGAGCACGTCGCCCGGCACGGTCGCGAAGTTGAGCGCCGTCGTCGCGAGCCCGGCCGGCGGCGGCGGGTTCCTTCGATCGAACACGAGCACGACCGCCGCGCCGACGATGTGGCCGCCGCGCGAGCACGGGCGCGGGCCCTGGTAGGTGATCGTCCCGCGCACGACGCCCTTGGCGGGGTAGACGCGCTTGTCCGCGCGCGTGTCGTCGACGAGGACCGAGTCGCACGCGCCGAGCGCGCAGGCGGCGGCGACGACGAGCACGACGAGCGCGGCGGGTGAGCCGCGAGGGGCGAAGCGAGCGGTGGGGCCAGGAGTCTTCATCGTCAAAACCGGTAGGCGAAGTTGGCCATGACCCGCCGCCCGAGGAGCTGCCCGAACGGGTGCTCGCGGTGCTCCTGGCCGAGCAGGTTGAACGCCATCACGCTCGCGTCGGCGTGGTCGTGGAGGAAGCGGTAGCCGAGGCGCGCGTTGAGGAGCGAGTACGCCTCGAGCGGGAACGCCTGGTACTCGATGCGCTGGGCGGCGAGGTTCACGACCTGCTCGGCCCACGTCTGCGACGCGACGTAGTGAAAGTCCACGGAGCCGTCGATGCCGAGCTTCGTGCGGAGCTGCACGCCGACGTTGACCTTGTGCGCGCTCGTGCGGTCGTCCTTCACGATGAGCGCCTTGTCCTGCTCGGAGCAGGCCGAGTTGTCCTGCCGCAGCACGTGGAGCGTGTAGCTCGCGTAGAGGTCGAGGCCCTCGAGCGGGAACGTGCGCACGCCGGCCTCGCCGCCGTAGACGTTGAACGTCTGGCACTGATTGCTGAAGCCGCCGAGAAAGAGCGGGTACGTGCCGGTGCCGGGATCGTATTGCCCGAGGCCGCCGGCGAGGTCACCGGTGGTGACCGCGCGGTTCGGCGCGAGCTGGATGAGGTTCTTCGCGCGGTTGAAGTAGACGGCCGTGTCGACGACGAACAGGTCGCTCTGGTTCAAGTAACCGAGCTCGACGGCGAGGTTGCTCTCGGGCTGCAGCCTGAACTTCGGATCGTCCGACCGGCGCCCCTCGCTCAGGAGCGCGCCGCCGGCGACGGGAAGCTGCAGCGGGATGTTCAGGTACGACTCGAGGAACGTCGGCGTGCGGAACGCGGTGGCGACGATGCCGCGGACGGTCGACGATTTCGTCGGGTGAACGAGCACGGTGCCGCGCGGCGACTGCACGAACTTCTCGAGGTACGGCACGTAGTCGAGCCGGTAGTCGCCGACGAGGCCGACGTACTCGCCGAGCTTGATGGCGTCGTGAACGTAGAGCGACTCGTGGTTCTCGTACCGCGTGCGATCGAGGTACGTCCACGCGACCTCTTTGTAGCGGTAGCCCACGCCGACGTGCAGATCGTGTTCGACCGATTTGCCGGTCTCGAACGCGGCGATGTATTGCACCTCGCCGTCGACGACGTTCTGATCCGCGCGGCCGGGGAGCAGCGTCTGGCCGATCTGCGCGGCGTTGAGGCCGAACGGCGTTCGGAAGCGGTTCCAGAAGACGCGCGCTTCGAGGTGTTTGCTCGCGACGCGCGCCGTCACGTCCGACGACGTGAAGTCTTTGAGGATGACGTCGTTGAGCGGGCCGATGCCGAGGAGCTCGATCTGCCCCTGCGCCATTCCGCCGCCGACGCCGAGCGTGACGCCCTTCGCGAGCTCGCGCGAAAGCTGCAGGTTGAAGCGCGTCGTCCGCCCGCTCGTCTCCTGGTCCTGCGAGTACAGGTGCAGGTCCGTGCGACCGTCGGGGACCTCGCGGCTCCAGCGCGGCAGGTAGTCGTAGCCGGCCGACGCGCGCCACGCGACCTCCTCGCTGCGCCCGGTGGCCCAGAAGCTCCCGTGCGCCTGGTTGTGGTCGCCATAGCCGACGTTGACGCCGCTCTTGCCCTCGCCCGGCCGCTTCGTGATGACGTTGATGACGCCGTTGAACGCGTCGGCGCCATAGAGCGCCGAACCGGGGCCGCGCACGACCTCGATGCGCTCGATGTCCTCGACGCCGATCGACAGGCTCTGCCAGAACGTGGCGCCGAGGAGATCGACGTAGACGCTCCGGCCGTCGACCAGGACGAGGATCTTGTTCGAGAGGCGCTGGTTGAAGCCGCGGAGGCTCACCTCGGTCTGCGAGCCGGTGACCTCCATGATGTCGACGCCGGCGAGGCGCCGCAGGAGCTCGGGGATGCGCGTGATGCCGGAGAGGCGGATGTCCTGCTCGGTGATGATCGACGTGGAGTTCGGCGCGTCGAGCGGGCTCTGCGCCTCTTTCGAGGCGGTGATGACCGTCTCTTCGAACACGTCCTCGGTCTTCTTCACGCCGAGCTCCGGCGGCGCTGCGGCCGGCTTCGGGGGCGGAGGCAGAGGCGACTTCGGGGCCGGCGCGGGCGTTGGCGTCGGCGGCGCCGGTGTCGACGTCGGCGCGGGCGTCGGCGTTGGCGTCACGTCGCCGCGCGCGGCGGCGGCGACGGCTTGCTGCCGCTTGATGCGTCCTTCGAGGTTCTGGACAATCTGCTGAACCTCCTCGCGATCGCTCGGGCTGCCCTCGAGGTATTTGTTGTAGCTCGCGACGGCGCCCTCGAGATCGCCGCTCTCGGCGTGCGCGCGTGCGATGTTGTAGAGGACGTTCGGGTGCGGGAGGATCTCGTACGCGCGCTGGAGCTCGGCGATGCCCTCTTCGTAGCGCCCGTTGGAGATGGCGCTCATCCCCTTCCTGAAGTGGCCGCGCGCCTCGGAGCGCGCGTCGGCCCAGGCGCCGCCGGCCCACGCGAGGACCGCGGCGGCCGCGAGGGAGGTGAAAAGCGTACGGCCGCGCATGGGTTCCGCGAGATTACAGCATCGGCAGGAAAGGGGGCCCTAGGTCGCCCGATGGGCGATAAGCGCCCACGATGGGCCGGCGCTCGACGCCTCCGGGTGCGGTCAACGCAGCGACCATCCCCAGGCCCGGTGGAATCTGCGAA
>JAYVXL010000342.1:0-6403 GCA_043785185.1 Myxococcales bacterium | reverse complement strand
GCGGGCGCGGCGCGGCGATCGGCGGCGGGGGGCGGTCGCCGGTCGCCGGCGACGCGGCCGTCGTCGGCGGCGGATCGTTCCTCGCGATGGGCTCTTCGGCATGCCGCGTGGCCGGCGGCGGCGCGACGGTGGCCGCGGTCGGCGGAACGAGCGCCGCGCCCACCGGCGGGGTCCCCGGCGGCGGCGGTTTGCTCTCCCACATACGCGTGACGCTCACCGCCGCGAGGCACAAGAACGCGGTCAGCGCGAGGGCGAACCACGCGACCGCGCGCTTTCGCTTCTTCTCCTCGGCCTTCGGCACCTCCGCAGCGGACGGCGTCTCGGCGACGCTCAACGGCGTGCCTCGGGTCGGCGTGCCGCCCGTTCGGCTGCGCGGGCTGCTCCCTCCGCTGGGCGTCGTCGTGTCGAACACGGGCGCGTGAAGGGCCGGCACTCGACCGGCCTCTGCGCCCATCTGCGCGAGGTGCTTCTCGATCATCGCGCGCGTCGTCTTGCGCTCGGCCTCGAAGATCTTGGAGACGGCCTCGGCGGCTTCGCGCATGGACACGTCCGTCCGAGACGCCCGGAGGTAGGCGTCGAGGTCGGCGGTGAGCGCGGCCGCGGTCTGGTAGCGCTCCGCACGATCGATCGCGAGCGCGCGCTCGCAGATCGTGACGAGCTCCGGCGGCGCGTTCGGCGCGGCTTCGCGGAGCGAAGGGAGCTCCCCGCGCATCAGCCGCTGCAGGATCTCGAGGTCGCCCATATTCGCCCACATGCGGCGGCCCACGATGGCCTCCCAGACCAGGATCCCCGCCGCGTAGACGTCGCTTCGCGCGTCGGCTTGGCCCGCGAGCTGCTCCGGCGCCATGTAGGAAGGCTTGCCCTTGAGCGTGCCGTGGCGAGTCTCGACCGTGGAGTCGAACGCCTTGGCGATGCCGAAGTCGACGAGCTTGGCCTGGCCGTCGAACGTGATGAACACGTTCTGCGGGCTGATGTCGCGGTGGACGATCCCGAGCGGCCTCCCGTCGAAGTCGGTCAGCGTGTGCGCGTAGTGAAGGCCGTGCAAGGTGTCGCAGATCACGCGCAGCTGCATCGGCATCGTGAAGGTGGGGGGCTTCCTGCGGAGGACGCGCGCGAGCGTGACCCCGTCGAGGTAGTCCATCACGATGAAGTGGCGCCCGTCCTCCTGGCCGATCTCGAACGCTTGGACGATGTTGGGATGGTTCAGGCGCGCAGCGAGGCGCGCCTCCTCGAGGAACATCTCGAGGAAGCCGGGGTCATCGACCAGCTCCGGCTTCAGCTCCTTCACGACCAGCAGCTTGCTGAACCGCGCGGGCCCCTGGGTGACGGCCAGGTACACGATACCCATGCCGCCGCGCGCGATCTCCGCGACCAGCTGATATTTACCGAGCTGATGTGCTGACCCGGTTGCCATGTTCTGCTCTCATCACCAGGGCGCCCGCGTTCTCTTGGTGGCCGACCCTTGGCGCCGATGTGGGGTCAACCGCGTACCGCGCGAACTTGCTCGAACTTGCTCGAACTTGCACGAACTTGCACGAACTTGCACAGAGGGTGAACGGTTACTGTGCGCTTCCTTGAAGCTGCGATGCCTTGAAGGTGTCCTCACGCTCGAAAGACCCCTTCACGATTTTCCAAATGCCAAAGTCCGCGAGGACGTCTCCGGGCGAGTCCGCCGTCTGGAAGTCGAGCGATCCGGAGGCCCCTTCGTAGTTGATGTCTTCCCCTTTCCGAAGAAGGTCGAACATCGCGCTGAGCGCCTGAGGGCGCACGAGCTGCTGTCCGAACGAGATCTTGAACATCGCGTTGCGAATCGCCGGGAGGTTCGTCGCAGACTTCGCCCGTTCGATCGCCCCGGCGAGGAGGAGCGTGGCGTCGTACGCCGTCGACCCGTATCGGCCGGGATCGACCCCCGGGAAGCGGGCTTGGAATTCGTTCAGAAAGAAGCTGAACTCAGGAGTACGGAGCGCTTCGTCGGGCGCTGTGTCTGCGGCGATGGCATAGGCGCTCTCGCCGGCGGTTGGGAGGCTGGGATTCGCCGGGTCCGAGCGCCCCGCGGCGATGAACTCGTTCTGGCGGAACCCGTCGGAGCCGATGGTCAGGAAGGCGCTCCAATCGCGCTGCGCGGCGTGGCCCGCGGTGTAGCGGGAGAATGCGCGCATGTACGCCCCGGCGACCGCCGGTTGCGCGACGACGACTTGGCAGGCGATGTCTCCGACGTCGCGGCCGCGGCCCGCGGCCGTCCCGACGGCGTTGGCGGCGTCGTCGAGCGACTGCGTGTTGCCGATGTTCGGATCGAGCTCCAGCTTCTTGGTGCTGACGAGGAGGCTCAGGAGGATGTACCGCCGCTCGATCGCGGTGGCGATCGGCGTTCCGTACGCGTCTTTCTGGGAGACGACGATGATGCTCGGGCAGCGGCGCGCGGACGTCGCGCCGACGGTCCCTGAAGCGTACTGCGCGATCGCCGTCGCGAGGAGCGTGTCCGACGGCGCCGTGCGGAAGAGGACCGGGTTGGGGTACGTCGCGCCCGGTGGCTCCGGCGTCGGGATGCCGCCGTCGGGCGAGTCGATCTCGCTCGACGTGGCGCTAGGCGAGACGTAGAGCACTTTGTCGCTCTTGATCAGCCCGGACAGCGCGAGCGCCGCCGAGCTCGTCGACGGGCCAATCCCGGCGACGACGCCTTGCGCCGCCAGCTCGGTGGCTTTCTGGACGGTCGTCGCAGGGTTGCTCTGGTCGTCGACCACGACGAGCTCGATTTGCTTTCCGAGCACGCCGCCGATCGAGTTGAGCTGCGCGACGGCGACCTCGGCGCCGCGTTTGGCCTCGGCGCCCACGCTCCCGGCAGCCCCGCTCAGTGAGAGCACCATTCCGATCTGCACCTTGTTGGGGTTGGGTGCGGTCGGGGGCGGCGTGATGGGACTGCCGGTGTCTTTACAAGCTTCAGACCCTACTGCGGCGCCCACGAGCGCCGCAGCGAGAGCGAGGGATTGAACAACCGGTCGTGTCATGATGGTTTAAGCCCGCCTCCTGGCGTGGCGCGCGCCATCGATTCTAACCCAGCGGCGTGCGCAGCGAGTACGGCTTTGTTTCCATTTCGTGGTTGGGCCGGCTCACTGGGGGCACGTGTAGGTGCCGGTCAACGTGCTCGTCCTGTAGCTCCAGTATTGGCCGGTCACGTTCTCGAAGACCGGGGCGAGGGTGTTCGGATCGGTGCGGATGCACCAGATGGAGAAGTCGCCCGGGGCCTGACCCGTCAGTGGGTCGAAGTCGAGGGGACCCGAAGCGCCGTTGAAATCGAACGTCTGCCCCTGAAGCGCGAGCTCGAGGCCGGCCTTCAGCTTGGCGGGGCCGACGTCGATCTGCGTGGCTCCGCCCACGAGCTTCGCGAATCCCCTCCCGAGGGTCGAGCTCTTGAAGGCGGCGCCACTCGCGACTTGCGTGGAGGTCGCGCCGAACGCGATCATGTAGACCGCGTCGTACGCGTTCGCCATGCCGCCGAGCAGCGACGGGGTGTCGTTCGGGTAGGCCACCTTGTAGCGGAAGTTGAAGAAGTCCTGGGCGAGGGGCGTGATGACCAAGCTGGTCGTGCCGCGGATGCGCTTGCCGACCGCCTGCCGCGTCTTCAGCACGTTGAGGAGATCGCCGCGCTGTCCCGACGACGTGGTGAGCCAGATCGGCGGGTTGCCGGTCTGGATCGTCGTTCCGCCGTCGCCGCCGTCGACCGTGACGCCGCCGTCCGCGACGTTGTTGTCCTCGTACGGCGCGATGATGCCGGTCGAGAACTCGCCGAGTCCGAAGTGGAAGATCACGTCGGGCTGGAACGCGAGCACGTCCTGCCACACCGCCGCGGGCGGCATCCCGGTGGTCGCGTAGCTGCGCTCCAAGTGGTTCGCGTCGTTCGCCGGATCGGTGTACGGCTTGCCGTTCAGCGTCAGGCCGGCCTTCATGCCGTTGAGGTTGCCCTGCCCGTAGGCGTCCTGGCGGGAGATGATCGCGACCTTGAGGGTCGTCTTCCCGGCCCGCGCGAGCTCCGCCGCGACGGAGGTGTAGAGCTGGACGAGCGCCTTGTCCTGAATGTCGTCATCGGGGACCAGGCGCCAAACCAGACGCACGCCGTCCTGCGTTCCGCCCTCGAGCTTGTCGCCCGAGATCTCGGCCGCGCTGGAGGTCGGCGGCATGATGATCGTCCTCGAGTCGCGCGTCACCTTGGAGAAGATCTCGAGCGTGTTGCCGCTGTTGTTAGGACCGATGATCGCCGCGACGCCGAGCTCGGTCGCGAGGTGCTTCGCGGCGGCGACGCGATCGTACACGCCGGCCTCGGGCCCTGCGTCGCGGTTGATGGGCTCGTTCGAGTCGTCACACGAGACGTAGACGAGCGGCCTGCGACCGCAGCCGTCGGCCGTGTAGACGCCGCCGGCGGTGGTGTTGATCTCGTTGACGGCGAGCGCCGCGGCGTGGACGCGCGTTTTGCCGGCCAAGGAGTCCGAGCCGTGCGTGGAGAGCAGCGAGCCGATGAGAATCGCGTCGTCGTTGTCGACGGGCCCCACGATCTCCTGGCACTCGGCGGACTTCACCTTGACGCACTGGTTGGCCACGCAGACCGCGGGCTCGCCTGCTTTTGCCGTGCAATCCTTCGCGGTACACGTTCGCGCGACGACCCCTGCGTCGCAGTTCGAGGGCGGCACGAAGTTGTCGGCGGTGACGACGTCGCCGCTTCCGTCGCTCCCGCCGTCGGCGGTATTTTTGTTGTCGTCGCCGCCGCAGGACGCCAGCCCGGCGAACGAAGCGGTCGCGGTCGCGACGAGACCCAATGCCAAGAAACGCGCTTTAGACCCCATGGAAGTGCCCCTTTTCCGATTGGGCGGGTTTGCGTTGCCGCTCCGCCTTATTTCAAGCGCTACACAAGATGATTGGCAAGCACAACCGTTCCGTGTCCAGCCGTTACGACGGGTGGCAGCCGCTCCCAACGTGTGCGACGGCTACGGAGGTGAAGCTCCACGCGGTCGTCGGCCGCGCCGATTCGGGCTACGGTGCGGCGCGAGCGATGGGCACGGGCACGGGCAAAGAGCAACTCTCCAAATACGAGGCGTGGGCCGCGAAGCTCGAAGCGAACATCCTCGAGATGGCGCGCCAGCGCCGGTGGTCGTGGGCCTACCTGGGCGGCGGCGCCATCGCGATGGCCGCGGTGTGGCGGTTTCACCATTTCCTCGCCGGCGCGCTCCTCACGCTCGGCGTCATCCTGTGGATCACGGCGATCTACATCACGTACATGCGCACCTGGTTTTACAAGAACGAGCTCACGCGCACGCGCGACGAGATCGACCGCCTCTGCGCCGCGCCGGCGAGTCGCGGCGAGCACAGCCCGACCGCGCTGCCGTGACGTAGCCCCGCGAGGCGTTCACATGCGCGCGATGCGGCGCAGCGCGCGGCGCGCGCCGAAGCGCGGCGCACCGATGCCCGCGGCCACGAGCAAGCGGAGCACCCGCCCGCGGTGCGGCGCGAACGGCGCGAGAAGCTCCAGCATCTCGGGCTCGGTCCCGCGCGCGCGGCCCGTGAACGCGTACACGACGGTGCTCGGCAAGTGGTAGTCACCGACGGGCACCGCGTCGGCGTCGCCCAGCGCGTAGAGGGCGACCATCCCGCTCGTCCACGACCCGACGCCGACGATGGCCTCGAGCCGGGCACGCGCCGCCGCAGGCGCCATGTCTGCGGCCTCCTCCATCCGCGACGCGCGGCGCGCGACGCGGAGGATCGTGTCGGCCCGCTTCTTCTCGATGCCCACTTCGTGGAGCGCGTGGTACGGCAGCCGCGCCAGGAGAGCCGCCGCCGGCGGCGCGACGAGCGCGGGCCCGCTCTTCGGGCCGGGCGCCGCCTCGCCCCAGCGGCGCACGAGACCCTCGTACGAGCGCTGCGCCTCCATGCCGCTGACGAGCTGCCCGAGGATCGTCGGCACGAGCGCCTCGAGCACGCGCCGCGTCCGCGGCAGACGCAGGCCGGCAAAGCGTCGGTGAATCTCTCCGAGCCGCCCCGCCGGCGCGAAGCCCGCCAGATCGTCCGCCGCGCCGACGAGCCCGGGCGCGTGCACCATCGCCCACGCCTCGCCAGGGCCCCACGCGCGCGCGACGATCGCCCGATCGCGCGCGACCAGACGCATCGTCGCGACGCCGCCCGGCGTGCGCATCGCGAGCCAAGTCCCCGCCCCCGTGACGGCCCACGACGGATCGCGTGACCCGTTGCGGAGCGGCCCTAGCGTGAGCGCGAGGTCGACCGGGAGCGGCACCCGGAGCGTCGTCACGACGCGCTCACCTCGTGATGACGGGCGTGCACACGCCGCCGGTGCAGGCAACGGCCGCGGCGTTGCAACAGTCGCCGTCGCCGCTGCACTGCTCGCCGCTGCCCTTGCAGC
>JAYVXL010000341.1:0-1887 GCA_043785185.1 Myxococcales bacterium | reverse complement strand
CGAGCCCCGCCTGCGGGTCGTACGGCGCGTAGGTGATGCCCGTGCCCTTGCCCACCGGGATGCGCGCGAACTGGGAGATGGGCAGCGTCCCCCCGCCGCGATCGACCTCGATGCGCGCGGGCTCGCCCGTCTTCCACTGGTTGACGATGAAGACCGCGTAGCAGGCGCCCGCCGTCGTGGGCTGCGTGTCGATGACGCCGGCGAAGAACTCGCAGCCGTTCGACGTGTCCTGCCCGAGCGTGTCGAGGCACGGGTTCACGCACTGCGCCGTGCCTGGCACGCTCGCGTCGCTCCCCGCGCCGGCGTCTCTGCGGCCCGTGAGCTCGCACTGCTCGAGCGAGTTGCACTGGAAGATGCGGACGCCGCACTTGTAGACGAATCCCGGGTCTTGCGGGTCGCAGTATGCGGGCGCCGCGCAGTCGGTCACGACGTCGAGCGGGCCGCCTTCGAAGAGCGGGCCGTCGAGCCGCCGATCGACAGGCCCGTCGGCGACGACGTCGCGGACGGTCTGGTCCGGCGGCGAGTCGCGCTCGGCGTCGGGCGGGTTGCACTGCGCGAGGTCGGTGCACCCCTCGGGGGGCAGCTCGAGGCCGGTGCGCGACCCGCACGCGACGATCAAGGCACCTACGGCGATCGAGCTGGAGGCAAGACGAAGCCAACGCGACATTCGAGGACTCTACGCCCGCTCGGCCCCTCTGGCCACATCGGCCGCGGTCAAGACAACGCGAGCATGCGCTCGATCGGCACGCGCGCCCGCGTGAGCAGATCGGCCGGCATTTCCAGGCGCGGCGCGAGGTCGCGGAGCGCGAGGTAGACCTTCTCCATCGTGTTTTTTTTCATGTACGGGCACTCGTTGCACGCGCAGTTCGCGTCGGGCGGCGCGGGGATGAACTGCTTGTCCGGCGCGGCCTTCTGCATTTGGTGAAGGATGCCGGCCTCGGTCACGACGATGAACGCCTTGCTCGGGCTCGAGACGGCGTACTTGAGGATGCCGGTGGTCGACCCGATGTAGTCGGCGTGCCGGAGCACGGACTCCTCGCACTCCGGGTGCGCGAGGACGAGCGCGCCCGGGTTCCGCTCCTTCAAGCCGACGAGCTTCTTCTCGCTGAACGTCTCGTGCACGATGCAGCTGCCCGGCCAGAGCTCCATCGGGCGGCCGATTTGTTTGATGAGCCACGCGCCGAGGTTCTTGTCCGGCGCGAAGAGCACCTTCTTGTCCGCCGGGATCGCGCGGACGATCTTCTCCGCGTTCGACGACGTGCAGATGTAATCGGAGAGCGCCTTCACCTCCGCCGAGCAGTTGATGTAGCTGACGGTGACGGCGCCGGGGTGGCGCGCTTGCCACGCCGCGAGCTTGTCCGCGGGGCAGCCGTCGGCGAGCGAGCAGCCGGCGGTCATGTCGGGGACGACGACGATGCGCTCCGGGTTCAGGATCTTCGCCGTCTCCGCCATGAAGTGCACGCCCGCGAAGCAGATGACGTCGGCCTTCGTCTTCGCCGCCTCTTGCGCGAGCTGGAGCGAGTCCCCGATGAAGTCGGCGACGTCCTGGATGTCCCCGTCCTGATAATAGTGCGCGAGGATGACGGCGTTTCTCGCCTTCTTCAGCCTTTGGATCTCGCCCTCGAGGTCGAGCGACGGATCGATCTTCGCGACCTCGTGCGGGGCGGTGTCGGCGAGCGGGAGCTTCATGCCGAGAATCTAGGACTCCTCGCGCATTTTGGCGAGGAGGCGCTGGGACAGGTGCTCGCCGAGCGTCTCCTTCATGAGGTTCTCGACGAAATCGTGGACCTGCTGGCGCTCGGCGTCCGAGTCGAACTTGAAGCGGATGCCCATGCCGGGCGGGCTCTCTTCGGTCGCGTTCGCCTCCTCGGTGATCCAGACGACTCT
>JAYVXL010000340.1:0-1887 GCA_043785185.1 Myxococcales bacterium | reverse complement strand
CCGCGACGAGCGCGATCCGGCCTTCGGGGCGCGTCCTCGCGGTGACCGGGCTCGCGCTGCGCTTCGCGATGCCGGGCGTTCGCGTGGGGGACGTGGTGCTCGTCCGGCGGCGCGCGCCGTCGGCCGAGCCGCTCGCGTGCGAGGTCGTCGGCTTCAGCGCCGGCGAGGCGATCGGCATGCCCCTCGGCGGCCTCGCCGGCGTCGGCCCGGACGACGAGGTGGAGGCGACGGGCGGTCCGTTCACGGTTTTGGCGGGGCGCGATCTGCTCGGCCGCGTCGTCGACGGCCTCGGCCGCCCGATCGACGGCGGACCGGCGCTCCGGGGCGCGTCCGTCCCGGTCGACCGCGATCCGCCGAGCGCGCTCGCGCGGCGGCCGGTCACGACGCCGATGCCCACCGGCGTGCGGGTCCTCGACGGCCTGCTCACGCTCGGCGAGGGGCAGCGCGTCGGGCTCTTCGCCGGCTCGGGCGTCGGCAAGAGCACGCTCCTCGGCGCGATCGCGCGCGGCGCCGCGGCGGACGTCGTCGTCGTCGCCCTCGTCGGCGAGCGCGGGCGCGAGGTCGGCGAGTTCCTCGAGCACGCGCTCGGCGCGGAGGGACGCGCGCGCAGCGTCGTCGTCGTGGCGACGAGCGACGTGGCCGCGCTCGAGCGGCTGCGCGCCGCGCAGGTCGCGACCGCGTACGCGGAGCACTTCCGCGACGAGGGCGCGAAGGTGATGCTCCTCGTCGACTCGGTCACGCGGTTCGCGCGCGCGCAGCGCGAGGTGGGCCTGGCCGCCGGCGAGCCGCCCGCGCGGCGCGGCTACCCCCCGAGCGTCTTCGCGATGCTGCCGCGCCTGCTCGAGCGCAGCGGCCAGAGCGAGCGCGGCTCGATCACCGCGATCTACACGGTGCTCGTCGAGGGCGGGGACATGGACGAGCCCATCGCCGACGAGGTGCGCGGCATCCTCGACGGCCACGTCGTCCTCGACCGCGCGATCGCCGCGCGCGGGCGCTATCCCGCCGTCGACGTCACCGTGTCGCTCTCGCGCGTGATGGACGCCGTCACGCGCGAAGGGCACCGCGACGCCGCGCGCAAGCTCCGCGCGCTCGTCGCCCACTACGAGGCCAAGCGCGATCTCGTGACGCTCGGCGCGTACGCGAAGGGCACGGACAAGGAGCTCGACGAGGCGATCGCGAAGATGCCCAAGATCGAGCAGTTTCTCCGGCAAGATCCGAAGGACAACGTCGCCTTCGACGACACGACGACGATGCTCGCGCACGCGGTGCGCTGAGCGCGCCGCGCCGGGGGGGCGACGCGGGAACGTGTGATCGCGTCGATCACATATCCGTTGCCACGGGTCTTGCAACGCCTGGGCTCATGCGAACCCGAACGCTCTCGCTCGCGCTCTTCGGCACCACTGCCCTCGCCGCCGCCGTCGTGGCGGCTTGCTCCGGCTCGGACTCGGTGTCCGCGCCGCCCGCGCCCGACGCGGGCGGCCCGCCCGACACCGGCGCGACCCCTCCGGACGACGGATCTTCCGCGCAAGACGCGCCTGCGGACACGCGGGTCGGAAGCGCCGTGACCTTCAGCTACACCCCTGCGTGGAAGGGCGCGAAGAAGGTCGAGGTGTACGGTGCGTTCGGCACCGCGACCGACTGGAAGCAGGCGTTCGTGGCCCTCGCCGACTCGGGGAGCGGCACGTTCACTGGTACCGCGCAGGTTCCCCCTGGACAGGTTCCGTACCTGTTCAAGGTCACCGGCGACGAGGCGGCGGCGACGGGGAAGACCGACACGCTGGCGCGCTTCGCCGTCGATCCGGGCAACCCGGCGTTCGTCCCATGCCCGCCCGGGTCGCCGACGTTCGACAAGGTCGCGCCGAACCCGTGCTCGCAGCTCACGGCGCC
>JAYVXL010000339.1:0-6410 GCA_043785185.1 Myxococcales bacterium | reverse complement strand
GAGCGCGTGATCGATGCGCGCGACGCCCGCGCCGTCGATGGCGATGCGGACTTCGTCGCCCGTCGGGTGCCACTCGGTCCACTTCGCGACGCCGCCGGCCGCGTCCGCGCCGACGGCCGCGAGGGTGCACAAGAGGAGCGACGCGAGGGCCGCGACGCGCGAAGGCCAAGCCATGTCCTACATGTACTTACCCAACGCGCCCGCGGGCAAAAAAGCGCGCGCGAACGCTCCGGGGCCCGCCGCCGGAGCGGGCTCCCCGACGAGACCTGAGCCGCGGCTCAGAACCGCCGCATGGCGACCTTGACGAGATCCTCGACCGCCGCCCGCGGCATCTTGCCCGTGAGGACGAACGAGCCCGCCACCCCGCGCGCCTCCGCGCGCGTCGTGAAGAGCACCGCCGTCGCCCCCTGCGCCGGCGAGTTCGCCAAGCCCTCGAAGAGCGGGCCGCGCGGCATGCTGGCGCCGCCGACCACGTAGCGCAGGGGCGACGGCGCGAGGAGACCGCGCGCCGAGACGAAGCCGGCGCTGCTCACCTTGCCGTCGCGGAGCCCTTCGAGATCGCTCCGCTTGGCGAGCGTGCCCGCATCGGGGGCGCCCGGGAGCACCGCCTTGGCCTTGGCGACGGCGAGATCGAGATCGGCCGCGAGCACGATCCAGGTCTTGCCGGCGTCGGGGACGGCCAGCACGTGATCGACGCGCGCCTTGCCCGGCTTGCTCGCCGCCGCGCCGTGCGCGACGGTCGCGGGCGCGGGGGTGGCGTCGGTGACGGCGACCTCCATGTGGAGCGTGCCGTCGGGCAGCTGCGCCGCCTTCGGGACCGGCGTGAGCCTCGCGGACGGCGGCGGGGCGCCGCGCAGCTCTCCCTTCGCCCATTTCGCGAAGCCCGGGCGCGAGAGCGCAGACGACAGGTCCTTCGCGATCTGCGAAACCTTCGCGATCGGCTCGGCGGTCTGAACGACCGACCAGCCGCTGAGCGCGCCGAGGTACGCGGTCTCGGCGTCTTTGCGCCCCGCGTCCGTGGCGCGATCGAGCTCACCGCGCGCCTTGTCGACGCGCGCCATGTCGAGCCCGCGGGCGTACACGATCGGCCCGGTGTGGAGATCGAGGTAGCGCATCACCGGATCGACGAGCGCCTTGCGGTCCGCCTCCGGGAGGCTCTGCTTCTCGAGCGCCGCGAGGAGCACGCCCTCGCCGAGCGCGCGCGCGTGCGCGATGTCGCGCGCCTCGACGCCCCGCGTGAAATATGCGAGGTCGGCGTCGGCCGGCGCGTGCCAGAAGGCCGGCGGCGGCGCATCGGCGCGCTCGGGGTGCGCGAGCGCGAGGCGCGTCATCACCGCCGCCGTCCCGCTGAAGGACGCCGTCATCACCGCGTCGGCGCCCGGATCGGAGAGCGACACGTCGAGGCCGATCACGTCGAGGTCGCCCGAGAAATCAGCGAGATCCGCGACCGCGGCGTCCACCGCTTGGCCGACGGCCTGCCCGCCCGACCGCGCGTCGACCATTCGCCCGAGGAGCATCGGGAGCATGCCCCGGAACTGCTTCACGAGCGGCCGTAGCGCCGCCATGCGCAGCTCGATGTGCAGGTCCGACGGGAACGCGTCGCGGGGCGCCGAGCGGGCGAGCCACGGCTCGAGCGACTCGGAGCCCGCGCTGCCGTCCGCGCAGACGAGGCGCGTCGCGGCGGCGCCGAACGACGGGACGAGATCGCAGACGCCGTCCTGCCCGGTGCCGAGCCCCTCGATGCGGAGGACGCCGCTGGTGCCCGACGGCACGAGCTTGTGCTTGTCGCCGAGCGCGCCGCGCACCTCGTCGAGCGACCTGACGGCGGCGCTGACGGCGATCTGCGGATCGGGCGAGCGCGCGTCGCCGCCGAGCATGACCGCGATGTCGAGCGGCTGCGAAAGATCGAGGATCTTGCCGACGGGCGCGCCGCTGAAGAGCTCGCTGAGCACGTCGGCGCTCGGCATCGGCAGGCGCGTCCAGTTGCCGAGGAGCTTGAGCGACGGCTCGGGTCTTGCCAGCCGCGCGAACAAGACCAGCGCGTCGGGGCGCGGCACCGCCGACACATCGGCTGGCGGCGGCGCGGTCTCCTTGACGACGGGCTTCGAGGCCGACGCGGGAGCCGGAGGCGGCGCCGGCGGCGGCGGGCTCCCGCACGCGGCGAGCGCGAGACACGCCGCGACGACGGCGGACGCCATGGACGACCGGGACGGCGAAGACGGCGAAGACGGCGAAGACGTAGACGCCGAAGACGTGAAGGACGATGCGGGTGCGCGGAGCATCGGCCGAGCATACGCGACGGCAATTCGCAAGCTAGCCCCAACCGGCGCGCTGTGATGTCGTTCGAGGCTCGAGAGAGGGCCGGAAAGAGATGTCTTCGTTTCCGCTCAACCCCGCCCAGCGAGAGGCCGTCGAGCACCACGCCGGTCCGCTGCTCGTCCTCGCGGGCGCCGGCTCCGGCAAGACGCGCGTGATCACGCAGCGGATCGCGCGCCTCGTCGAACGCGGCGTCCCCGCCCGCGCCATCGTCGCGCTCACGTTCACGAACAAGGCCGCCGGCGAGATGGCCGAGCGCATCGCGCACCAGATGAAGGCGCAGGGCGACGGCGTCGCGGTCAAGCAGCTCACGATCTGCACGTTCCACTCGTTCGGCCTTCAGGTCCTGACGCGCGACCGCGCCGCCGTCGGCGGGACGTTCACCATCTTCGATCAGGGCGACTGCCTCGCCGCCGTGAAAGAGATCTTGAGCCGCATGGACGGCGGCGGGAAGAAGTTCGACGCCAGCGCCATCCTCGCGCGCATCTCCAACCTGAAGAACGCGTTCTTGAGCCCGGAGGCCTTCCAGCCCAAGGAGAACGACGCGTACGACGAGATCACCAAGCTCGTCTACCCGCGCTACGAGGCCGCGCTCCGCAACTTCCGCGCGTTCGACTTCGACGATCTCGTCTGCGGCGTCGCGCGCCTGTGGCTTGAGCGGCCGGACATCCTCGCGAAGTGGCGCGCGCGCTTCCAGTTCCTCCTCGTCGACGAGTACCAGGACACCAACCGCTCGCAGCTCGAGGTGCTGCGCATGCTCGCCGAGCCGCACCACAACATCTGCGTCGTCGGGGACGACGACCAGTCGATCTACGCCTGGCGCGGCGCCGACGTGCGCAACATCCTCGACTTCGAGGAGCACTTCGCGGGCGCGAAGGTCGTGAAGCTCGAGCAGAACTACCGCTCCCGCAAGCCCGTCCTCGACGTCGCGAACGCCGTCATCTCCAAGCGCCCCGACGTGAAGCACAAGAAGGTGCTCTTCACCGAGCGCGACGGGGGCGCCAAGGTCATGGTCGGCGCGGCGACGACGCCAGAGGCCGAGGCGGCGTACATCGGCCGCGAGATCGCGCGCGTCGTGCGCGACGAGGGGCGCCGCCCCAGGGACTTCGCGGTGCTCTACCGCTCCAACGGCCAGTCGACGGCGATCGAAGCGGCGCTGCGCGAGCAGGGCGTCGCGCACAAGGTCGTGGGAGGCCAGCAGTTCTTCGAGCGCAAAGAGGTGAAGGACCTCCTCGCGTACCTCAAGCTCGCGCTCAACCGCCAGGACGAGATCGCGCTGCGGCGCATCGTGAACTACCCGCCGCGCGGCATCGGCGAGACGAGCATCGAGCGCCTCACGACCCACGCGACGGCGAAAGGCTGGACGTTGTGGCAGGCGGTCGAGCGGGTCGACGCGCTCGACGACATCGCGCCGCAGGCGCGCGAGGGCTGCAAGCAGCTCGAGAAGGCGATGACCGAGCTGCGGCGCCTCTTGCTCATCGACCGACTTCCCGCGAGCGTCGCGACGCGCACGTTCTCCGAGCGCATCGGCTTCAAGGCGGAGCTCGACTCGACCAGCGGCTCGCCGCTCGCCGCCGCGCGCCGCTGGGGCAACGTCGAGGCGCTGCTCCGCACATTCGCCAAGCGCGAAGCGCGCGAGGTCGCCAAGGGCAACGACGCGACGCACGAGCAGGCGCTCGCCGCGTTCCTCCACGCGCTCACGCTCAGCTTCGACGACGGGACGGAAGAGCAGAACGACGTCGTCACGCTCTCGACGCTGCACGGCAGCAAGGGGCTCGAGTTCGACGTGGTCTACTTCGTCGGCTGCGAGGAGGGCCTCCTGCCGCACGCGCGCACGCTCGATGTGAAAGCGAGCGACGGCTCGCCCGACGCGAGCGACATCGAGGAGGAGCGACGCCTCTTCTATGTCGGCGTGACGCGCGCGCGCGAGCGCCTCACGCTCCTTCGGTGCAAGGCCCGCGTCCTCCGCGGCAAGCCGATGGCGCGAACGCCGAGCCGCTTCCTCCTCGACATTCCGGAGGAGATGGTCGACACGTTCGAGGTGAGCGACGCGAGCCCGATGGACGCGAGCGACACCGAGGAGAGCGCGAACGCGCTGCTCGCCGCGCTCGACGCGCTCGGTTAGTCTCGGCGAATCAGAGGGTCGCGAGCGCCTGCGACAGATCGCGGGCGAGGTCGTCCGTCTCTTCGATGCCCGCGCTGTAGCGAACGAGCCCCTCCTCGATGCCGACGGCAGCGCGCTCGTCGGGCGTCAGCTCGTAGTAGCTCATGAGCGCCGGCGGCTCGACGAGCGACTCGACGCCGCCGAAGCTCGGCGCGATGCGCGGGATGGCGAGCGCGTCTGTGAGCGCGCGGGCCGCCGGGAGGCCGCCCTTCACCACGAACGAGACGACGCCGCCGAAGCCGGTCATCTGCTTCGCCGCGACGGCGTGATCGGGGTGCGACGCCAGGCCGGGGTAGAACACGCGCTCCACGTTCGGGTGCGCCTCGAGCAGCTGCGCGAGCGCGAGGCCGCTCGCGTTGTGCCGCGCGACGCGCAGGGCGAGCGTGCGCATGCCGCGCGAGACGAGCCACGCCGCGTGCGGATCGCACACGCCCCCGAGGACGGCGCGCTGCTCGCGCACGAGCGAGACGAGGCCGGTCGGCCCCGAGACGAAGCCGGCGAGGACGTCGTTGTGACCGGCGAGGTACTTCGTGGCGCTGTGCACGACGAGATCGATCCCCAGCGCCGCGGGGCGGCAGTTCACCGGCGACGCGAACGTCGCGTCCACGACCGTCTTGACGCCGCGGTGGGGGCGGACAATCTCGGCCAGGCGCGCGAGATCGAAGCACGTGAGGTGCGGGTTCGTGGGCGACTCGGCGAGCACGAGCCGCGTCTCCGGCCGCAGCGCGGCGGGCAGCTCGCCCAGGTTCTTGACCAGCGTGCACGCCACGCCGAAGCGCCCGAGGAGCTTCGTCAAAAGCTGCCGCGTCTGCCGGTAGCCGTCCTCGAAGCCGACGACGTGCTGCCCCGACTTGGTGAGCGCGAGCGCCGTCGTCGAGATCGCCGCCATGCCGCTCGCGAAGATGAGGCTCTCCTCTACCCCCTCGAGCGACGCCATCGCGCGCTCGGCGGCGCGGCACGTCGGGTTGCCGTAGCGACCGTACTCTTCGCGATCCTCGCGCGGGTGCGTGCCCGTCACGTACTGCTCGAGCTCGGCGGTGCTCGCGAACGAGTACGTGGACGTCTGCACGATCGGCGTGGCCATCGCGTCGTACGCCTCGGCGCGCGCCTCGCCGGCGTGGACGGCAAGCGTGGAGGAGATCGGCTTCACGCGAGCTCGGGGGCGATCGCCGGCAAGACCGCCTCGGCGAGCTTCCGGCGCGACTTCATGAAATAATGATCCGCCCCCTCGAAGACCTGGAGGCTCGCGCCCAGATCGCGCGCGAGCGCCTCGGCCTCCGCGACGTCGCAGAACTCGTCCTGATCGCCGAGGTAGATCCCAATGCGGCCCTGGAAGGCGCTGGCGTCCTCGCGCACGAACGTGAAGATGCGGACGGCCGGCGCGACGAGCGTGACGCGGTCGACGCCCCCCTCTTCCACCGCGGCGCGCAGGCCGACCCACGTGCCGAACGAGTAGCCGCACACCGTCAGCTTCGCGCGCGGCGCGCGGCGGCGCAGCTCGCGGAGCGCGGCGCGCGCGTCGCGCGTCTCGCCCACGCCGCCCGCGTACTTGCCGAGGCTCTCGCCCACGCCGCGGTAGTTGAAGCGCAGCGCCGCGACGCGGCCCTCGCCCTTTTCGGCGAGGATTTTCGCGATCGCCAGCACCACCGCGCTGTGCATCGTCCCGCCGTAGAGCGGGTGGGGGTGGCAGAGCACGACGGCCCGCTCGGCGTCCGCCGTCGCGCGGACGCGCGCTTCGAGCGCGGGCTCGCCGGGCAGACCCGCGAGCGTGATGCGCTCCTCGCCCGCGACGCTCGCCGGGGGCGAGCGCTCGGGGTTGGACGGCGGCGGCGGGAGATCGTGGGTTTTCGGCATCGGGGGCGCGCAGGGCGGGTGATAGCCTCACCCCCACGGTGACGCAAACACTCCGCGAGAGCTACGACGAGGTGCC
>JAYVXL010000338.1:0-6418 GCA_043785185.1 Myxococcales bacterium | reverse complement strand
GGCGCCGCTCGGCCTCGGCGGGCTCCGACGGGTCTCGCTGAAAATAAGGCTCCAGCGCGTCGTACAGCGCCCTGTCGCGCTCGGACAGGAGGCTGCGGTATTGGGACGCGCGGCGGTAACTCGCCTTCGCCTCCTCTTCTTCGGCCTCGACGAGTGAGGTGAAGATCGCCTGACGCAGGTGCGCCGCCGCGAGGGTTGGGTCGAGCGTCACGGCGCGCGCGAGGCTCTCGCGGAGCGCGGAGAACGTGCCGTCGCGCAGCGCTTGCATCGCGGCGCGGTACGCCGCAAGCGCGTCGGCGCTCGCGGTCACGGGCGGCGACGTGTCGGTCACGGCGCGCGGCGTCAGCGCCGCGGCCATCGCGATCGTCGGGCTCTTGGCGTCGACCTTCGGCGTGCCGCGCGCGGTGAACGTCGCGGCGAGCGCGAGCGCGAACATCGCCACGCCGCCGAGGATCAGCGCCCGCGGAGGCGCGCCCTCGCGGTCCGGCGGGGCGGGCGGGCGCGTGGCCGGGGCAGCTTCGCGCGGGGGCGCGTCATCGCCCAGCTCCGGCGCGCGCGCCGTCTCGAGCTCGGCGATCGGATCCCGCCGCGGCCGTGCCGACCCCACCGGCTCGCCGAGGTTGCGCAGCGACGTCGCCTCGAACGGCTCGAGCGCGGCGACGATCTCGCTCATTCGCTGGAAGCGCCGCGGCCGCTCCTTCTTCATCGCGATGGCCACGGTCTTGCCGACGACCGTAGGAAGGTGGGGGACGAGCTTCGCCAAGCTCGGCGGCTCGAGCGTCGTGATCGCGTGCAGCATCGGCATGACGCCCTTTTGCTCGTTCCACGGCGGCCACCCGTGGAGCAGCTCGTAGGCCATGACGCCCCACGCGAACTGATCGGTGCGCCCGTCGACCGCATCCCCCGTGATCTGCTCGGGCGCGAAGTAGCGTGGCGTGCCGATGAGCGCGCCCTTCAGCGTCTCGTTGCCTGCGCGGAGCGTCGGCGCCGTGCCGGCGGACGTCGCCGAGATCGAGAGCGGCTCCTTCTCGAGGAGCATCTGCTTGGCGATGCCGAAGTCGAGCACCTTGATGACGCCGTCGTCGCGCACCATCACGTTCTCGGGCTTCACGTCGCGGTGCACGAGGCCGCGCTCGTGCGCAGCGGCGAGCGCGCGCGCCACGTCGACGAGCCACCGCACGCGGCGGTCGAGCGGGACGGAAGGATCACCGATGTAGTCGCGCAGCGACAGGCCCTTCACGAGCTCCATCGCGATGTACGGGCGGCCGTGGACCTCACCCACGTCGAAGACGCTGACGGCGTTCGGGTGGTCGAGCGCCGCGGCGTTCCGCGCCTCGCGCAAGATCCGCTCCGCCGCGTCGTGCGCGAGCGTCGGGTCGGAGTCGTCGAGAGTCAGGACCTTCAGCGCGATTTTGCGCCGCAGGCGCGGGTCGTGCGCGCGATACACTTCGCCCATGCCTCCCTGCCCGAGCAGGGCTTCGATGAGGTAACGGTCAAAGGACTCTCCGGGCTGAAGGCCCATGCGCAGGACCAACCTAGCTTAGTCCGTGCAAATACGGAGCCCCGCGGGAACAGGCCGCGGCGTTCGGGGCGTTTGGGGTTTGGGCCCGAACTGCGCGATGATCTCACCTGCGATGCTCCTCGGCCGCCGAACCCTGCTCTCCGGGCTTGCGCTCGGCCTCGCGCCCATGTTCGGCGTCGGCGGGCGCGCGGCGGAGGCGCGGGGGCGCACCAGCGTCGGCGGACGCGTGACCTTCCACGTGCCGTGGCCGCTCGGCGCCATCGACCCGCACCGCATCGACGACGGCGGCGCCGCGCTCCTCGGTGAGGCGCTCTTCGACACGCTCTACGTGCGCGACGGGGCCGGCTTCGCGCCGTCGCTCGCGGAAGGGGAGCCCGAGCAGGACGGCGCGTTCGTGCGGATCGCCCTGCGCGCTGGCCTCCGCACCGCGCGCGGCGTCGCGCTCGACGCCCGCGACGTCGCGGCCTCTATCGCGCGCGCGCGGGCCGCCGGCGCGCGCGCGTGGCTCGCCGAGGTGCCGCCCCCCAGGCTGGACGGCCGGACCGCGCTCGTCTTCGCCGCAAAGGACGCCGGAAAGATCGTCCGCGCGCTCGCGTCGCCGCTCGTCGCGATCGTTCCCGCGGCCTTCACGCCGACGTGGCCCGACGGCACCGGGCCCCTGCGCGCCGAGCGCCGCGCCGACGGCCTGCTCCTCCAGCGAAACCCGCTGGCGGCGCGCGGCCCGTCGTTCCTCGACGAGGTGTTCGTGCGGCCCAGCGGGGATCTCGCCGAGTCCCTCCGCGCGTTCGAGACGGGCGCCGACGACATCGGCTGGCTAGGCATGGGCCTGCACGAGCCGCGACCCGGGAGTAAGCCCTTCGACGCCGGGCACGTCGGCTGGGCGCTCCTGCTCACCGGCCGCGACGCCGCGGCCTTCGACGCGCCCGGCGTCGCGCAGCGCCTCTGCGACGAGCTGCCGCCGCAGCGCCTCTCGTACCTCGCGCTCGGCGCGCCGTGGCCGACGGAGACGGCGCAGGGTTGGGGCGGAGCGCCGGCGACGATCATCGTGCGCGACGACTGCCCGTGGCTCGTCGAGCTCGCGCGCGGCGTCGGGGCGATCTTGACGCGGCCGGGTCACGAGATCGTGGTCAAGCCGGTGACGGCGCAGGAGCTCGCGCAGCGACGCGCGAGCAGGAATTTCCCGCTGGCCGTCGATTTCGCGCGACCGCTCGCGCACGGCACGCTCGGCGCGCTCGTCGCGCTCGCCACCGCCGACAACCCCGGCGCAGCGGAGGACGTCGTCAAGCACCCGCCGCGCCTCGGCGAGGTGCCGGTACGCACGCTCACGCGGTCGATGCGGGCCGGCGTCATCGGCGAGGTGCGCGTGCAGGGCGGCCGCATCCCGGAGCTCGCGCTCGCGGTGAGCACGACGGGCTTCGGGCTCGATCTCGGCGCGACGACGGCGGCGAGGAAGTGATGGGCGGCCGCCGTTGAGGCTCTTCTACCGCTTCGTGCTCGCGTTCCTCTTGTTCGCCGCGCTCTCGACCGGCGGCCTCGGGTGGTACGTGCGCCAAAACCGCCGCGACGCCGAGACCGCGCGCTACTACCGCGAGGTCGAGAAGGCGTGCACGAGCGTACGCGTCGAGCTCGATCGCCAGGGGGACATCGATCGACGCCTCGTCGGGAGCGCCTGCGACGCCGGCGAGCTCGTCGACCGCGTCGCCGTGGCCATCGAGCGCGGGGACGACCTCGAGAACATGATCCTCGGCTACCGGCAGAGCGTGCCGCGGCAGCGCGTGGCGTTCGGCCTCGACGAGCTCATGCTCGCGACGAGCCAGGGCGACGTCATCGGCGCCGATCCCCAGGCGTTCTTCGGCGCGCCGAGGACCGACGTGGTGCGCGCGCTCGAGGGGGACGCGTCGCACTACGCGCTGCGCATGGACGGCAGGCCCGCGCTCGTCGCGCGCTGCACGCACAAGCTCCCCGGCGGCCGCGCGGTCGGCTTCGTGGGCGCGCACCACCTGCCGCCGCTGCTCGAGCGCCTCGGCAAGGTGCTCGACGTCAAGGTCTCGCTGGGCGCCGCGCCCGCGCCCACGGAGAACACGGCGGTCGCCACGTGCAGCTTCACCGACGTCGCGGGGAGCAAGGCCCCGATCGTCGTCGCCAAGCCGAAGACGCAGCTCTACGAGAATTTGCGGCAGATCGACAACGCCGTCCTCACCGCGGTGCTCGGTTCGTCGGTCGTCGCGCTCGCGCTCGCGATCGTCCTCGCGCGGCGGATCGGCGGGCCGATCGCCGAGCTCGCGGCGGAGGCGCGCAAGGTCGCGACCGATCAGGCGCGCCCGATTCAAGTGCGCGGCTCGGGTGAGATCGCCGATCTCACCCGCGCGTTCGACACGATGCTCGAGGACCTGACGGCCACGCGCCGCCGTCTCGCCGCGACGAGCCGCGTCGCCGCGTGGCGCGAGGTCGCCCGCCGCGTCGCGCACGAGGTGAAGAACCCGCTCGCGCCGATCCGCGCCGCGGTCGAGACGCTCCGCCGCCTGCGCGCGCGACAAGACCCCGCGTTCGACGACTACTTCGACGAGGCCACCCGCACCGTGCTCGACGAGGTGCACCGCATCTCGAACATCGTCACCGAGTTCACGCGCTTCGCGCGCCTGCCGGCGCCGCACCCCGTAGACCTCGACGTCGAGGAGCTCGCCCGCTACGTCACCGGACTCCACAAGACGAGCGCGGGCAAGGCGAGGCTCGACGTCACCGTCCGCCGCAAGCCGCCGAACGTGCGCGCCGATCGCGACCAGATCGTTCAGGTGCTCACGAACCTCGTCCAGAACGGGCTCGACGTCGTTCGCGACGAGGACGACGGCGAGGTCTCGATCGTCATCGACTTCGACGGCGTCTCGCTCGTCACGCTCACGGTGCGCGACAACGGAACGGGCATCGCGCCGGAGATCGCCGGGCGCCTCTTCGAGCCGTACGCGACGACGAAGGCGACCGGCACCGGCCTCGGTCTCGCGATCGCGCAGCGCATCGCCATCGAGCACAACGGCGAGCTGTCGCTCGTCGGCGGGGCCTCGAAGGGCGCCGCGTTCCGGCTCGTCTTGCCGATCGAGGGGCCGCCGCCTCTCAGCGACGCGGCTCCCGAGTGACGCTCTCCGTCAGAACAGCTGTGTCGAGAAGTGGAAGAGCAGCCAGCGCGGCGTCGCCGTCGCCGCGCCGAGGACGATCGCGCCGTCCTGGTTGCCGCCGACGAAGTGAATGAGGTGCGCGCTGTCTCTGAAGGCGGCGCCTTGGTTCGTCGCGAAGACGCTGACCTTGTCGCCGAGCGTGATGGAGTCGGTGATCCGCTGCACCAGCGCTGCCTGGTCGTACGGCGTGAAGTCCTTGTCATGCACGCCGAGCGCCGTCGGGTAGTCGAGCGCCGCGGGGAGGTGCCAGCCCTCGCTCCACTCGCCCCCGAGGAGGGCCGCGTCGAGCTCCTTCTCTTGCACGCGCGGGTCGCCGCCGCCGCGATCGGAGAGCACGTTGACGACGATGCGGTAGGCGGCCCCGTGCATCTGGATTTCGAGGATGAGGTGCGTCGCGTTGGACGCCGGGCAGGCGCGATCGCCGGGCGGGATGACGGCGAGGACGGTCCCATCGAGCCGGCCGTAGCCGCTCGCGAGCTCGCTCCCGAAGCTGCTCGCGCACGCCGCGGATTTGTCGGGGCCCGCCTCGGGGGCGGCGGCGTCGACGGCGCGGGCGGCGTCGTCCGTCGCGGCGTCCTGCGGCGCTGTCCCGGGAGGCCCCGCGTCCGTCGCGTCGCCCGGACCGGTCGCGCTCGACTTGGAGGATCCGCCGCACGCGCTCGCGAGGAGCGCGAGCGCGGCGCACGCCACGGAGAGGAGCCGTTGAGCTCGGCTGCACCTTTTGCGCATGCGACCTCGGATAGCATAGAAGAGGACGGATGGCCGCCACCCCCTCGCGGAGCGCCGCCGCCGACGAGTCCCCCTTCGGTCGGATGAGCGCCTCGCCCAAGCTCTTCGTCTACCTCTGCGCGGTCTTCGTCGCGTGCCTCCTCCTGGGCGACATCATCGGCGGCAAGACGATCGCGACGCCGCTCGGCCCAATATCGGTCGGCATCATCCCGTTCCCCGTCACGTTCCTCCTGACCGACATCGTCAACGACTTCTACGGCCGTCGCGGCGCGCACTTCCTCACGATCCTCGGCTTCTGGATGGCCGTCTTCGCGTGGCTGATCCTCCAGGTGACGACGGCGCTGCCCGCGCACGAGTCGACGTATTTCACGCAGCCCGAGTACGCGAAGATCTTCGGCGGAAGTTCGCAGCTCTTCGTCGCCTCGATCGTCGCGTACCTCATCGGGCAGTTCCTGGACATCCGCGTCTTTCAATTCTGGAAGGCGTTGACGGAGTCGCGGCATCTCTGGCTGCGTGCCACCGGTTCGACGATCCTGAGCCAGATCGTCGACACCGTGACGATCAACGTCATCTTCTGGCGGTGGACGGCGACCAAGGAGTGGGGTTGGATCTTCGCGAAGATCTTCCGCGAGTATGGCGTGAAGCTCGCGGTGGCCGTGCTGCTTACGCCGGTCGTCTATGCGCTCCACGGCGCCATCGTGTCGCGCCTCAAGCTCGAGCCCGAGAAGCACGAGACGCGCGCATGACGTCCGCGCTGCCACGCGCGGTGCAGGTCCCGAGCGGGCGCGTCCTCCACCTCGAGGCCCGCCCCGGCGCGGCGCTCCGCGTGCGCGGCGACGACGAGGCGCTGTTCTCCGAGGCGGTGGCCGCGTTCGAGTCGGGCGACGTGACGATGCGCTCGGACGGCGCCCCCATCACCGTCTACGCGCTCGAGCTTCGCGACTTCCACGCGCTGCGCGCGATCCTCACGCACGCGGGCCTGCTCGTCGAAGAGGTG
>JAYVXL010000337.1:0-6420 GCA_043785185.1 Myxococcales bacterium | reverse complement strand
CGTCCGCAGGCGTCGCCGCGACCTTTGCGCCGTGAATCGCGAGCGCCTGGGCCTTGCGGGCCGTCCGGTTCCACACCGTCACGTCCTCGCCGCGCTTGCACGCCGCCTCCGCCAACCCCGCGCCGATGAGCCCCGTCCCCACGAACGCCAGCTTTGCCATGCGCGGCACCATGACACGAAGGCGCCGCCGGCGTCAGCCCCGAGCAGGTCAGCTCAGGCGCGCTTTTTCGCCTTCGTCATCGCGACGGACGCGTGGCTCGCGCGGAGGCGCGCCTCCACGTCTTTCCAGTCGACCTTGCCGGCGTCGAGACGCACGCCGATCCAGCCCCGGTGCCCGATGTACGAGGGCGAGTAGTAGCGCGCCGGCTCCTTCGCGATGAGGCGCGCGCGCTCCGCCATCGAGACGCGGACGCAGACCGAGATGATCCCGTCGCGGTGGTGGTTGTCGAGGAAGTAGGCGTAGGGCTTTTTCTTCGCGCGGAACGTGGCCTCGCGCTTGCTCACCTCGCGCTCGGTGCCTTCCAGGGCGGCGCAGAGCGCATCGACGCGCGCGAGCGCTGCGGCGGCGACCTTGGGATCGGTCTTCACGAGCGGCGCCGACGTTCGCTTCACGCGCGGCGCCGCGCCCGGGTTCTCGACGTACGTCTTCGGCGCGACCGACAGCCACGCGGCTTCGACGAGGATCGCCAAACCGATGTAGTCGGCGCCGCGCCCGTCGAGGCGCACGCCGACCCAGCCCTTCACGCCGACGTACGGCGGAACGAAGTGGCGATCGGGATCTTCGGCGACGAGGCGCTGCTGCTCTTCGTGGGTCGACTTCACCCAGACCCCCACGCGGCGGTCCTGGTGGTGATCGTCGGCGAACATGAGAAAACCCTTGCCCCTCACGTGGAAGAACGGCGCGCCGTGCGAAGTCTTCTCCTCGACGCCCGCGAAGGCGAAGCAGACGTCTCGGACCCGGTTCAGGATCTGATCGGAGGTCGTCGCCGCGGCCTTGGTGATGCGCGTTGCCATCAGTCGGCCTTCACCGGGCCGGGGCCGCCCTCGTTCCACATCTCGCGCTTCAGCCGCCAGTTGCCGTCGGTGCCGCGGTGCAAGACGAAGAGGAGATGTCCGGTGCCGTCGAACGTCTTGGCGCCGGGGATATCGACGACCTGGTGCTCCTCGCAGTACTCCGACGCCCAGTCGCCGGCGATCTCGATGCCCCCGCACGCGAGCTCGAAGGTCCGCATCTTCGCGCCGGGAATCTTCTTCACGGCGTCGTCGATGAAGGCAAAGATCGCCTGCTTGCCGCGGATGCGCGCGTGACCGGGGAGGATGGTCACGCCGTCGTCCTCCCACAGCGCGACGATCGCGGGCGTATCCATCGCGAGCGTCGCGTCGTGCATCGCGTCGTTGAAGCGGTGGATCTTGTCGAGCGCGCTCGGGCCGGGGGGCTCGGGCGGCACCGCGAGGGCGGGGGAGCAGGCGACGAGGGTGACTGCGGCCGAGACGGCCAGCGCGCAGGGGAGACCGTTCATGGCGTAGGCAGCATAGACGAGCGGAGCGGCGCCTTGGGGGCGATGTCGCGCGGACCTGCGCCCGATGCCCGATCGGCGGTCTGGTAACGTAAGCCGCATGGCGGTAGCCGCGGAGCGCGCGCGGAGCTTCTGGGCCTGGGGCTACGAGGACAAGCTCCCGGACGCGCGCGCACGCGCGGAGCTCGCGGGGCATGTCGGGGCGGCGCTCGGCCGCGCGTTCACGCCGCGAACGCTGCCGCGCCTCGCGGACGCGCGCGTCCCGGAGCCGCGCGTCGCGCCACCCTCGTCGCTCGCGCCGATCGCCTCCGCGCGCCTCGAAGACCGCGTCATGCACACGTACGGCAAGGCGTACCCGGATCTCGTCCGCGCGTTCCGCCTCGACTTCGCTACCGCGCCCGACGTCGTGCTCTCGCCGCGCACGGAGGCGGACGTCGAAGAGACGCTCGCGTGGGCCGAGCGCGAGAGGGTGTGCGTCGTGCCGTTCGGCGGCGGCACGAGCGTCGTCGGCGGCGTCGAGTGCCCGCTCCCGCCCGGCTACCGCGGCGTCGCGAGCCTCGATCTCCGCGGGATGGATCGCGTGCTCGAGGTCGACCCCGTGTCGCGCGCCGCGCGCGTGCAGGCGGGCGCGACGGGGCCGGTCCTCGAGGAGCAGCTCGCGCCGCACGGCCTCTCGCTCCGACATTTCCCGCAGAGCTTCGAGCACTCCACGGTCGGCGGCTGGCTCGCGACGCGCGCCGGCGGTCACTACGCGACGCTCCTCACGCACATCGACGATCTCGTGGAGTCGATCCGCATGATCACGCCGCGCGGCGCGTGGGAGTCGAAGCGCGTGCCGGCGTCCGGCGCGGGGCCCAGCCCCGATCGCCTCGCGCTCGGCTCGGAGGGGATCCTCGGCGTCATCACCGAGGCGTGGCTGCGCGTCGTGCCGCGCCCGCGGTGGCGCGCGTCGGCGAGCGTGCTCTTCACGAGCTTCACGCGCGCGGCCGACGCGTGCCGCGCGATCGCGCAGGCGGGCCTCTACCCGTCGAACTGCCGCCTGCTCGATCGCCAAGAGGCGCTCCTCCACAACGTCCCCTCGGACGGCAAGAACGTGCTCCTCCTCGCGTTCGAGTCGGCCGATCACCCGCTCGCGCCGTGGATGGACCGCGCGCTCGCGCTCGCGCTCGAGGGGGGCGGCGAGCTGGCGGCGCCGGCCGCGTACAAGGACGAGGGCGACGCGGCGCGCGAAGGCGACGCGGCGGGCACGTGGCGTCAGGCGTTCTTCGACGCGCCGTACCTGCAGAGCGCGCTCGTGTCGCTCGGCGTCCTCGCCGACACGTTCGAGACGGCGTGCACGTGGGACCGCTTCGCTCGGCTCCACGCGGAGGTGAAGCGCGCGGTGACCGAGGCGCTCGCGCGCGAGTGCGGCGGGGGCGTGCTCACGTGCCGCTTCACGCACGTCTATCCCGACGGCCCGGCGCCGTACTACACGTTCGTCGGCGCCGCGCGAGAAGGGAACGAGCTCGCGCAGTGGGCCGCAGTGAAAAAGGCCGCGTCGGACGCGGTCACCTCGTGCAGCGGGACGATCACGCACCACCACGCCGTCGGCCGAACGCACCGCCCCTGGTACGACCGCGAGCGGCCCGCGCCGTTCGCCGCCGCCCTCCGCGGGGCCAAACGGGCAGTGGATCCCATGGCTGTGCTGAACCCCGGCGTCCTCATCGACCCCTGAGGGCTTGCGCGGTAGACTCGCGCCCCCAAGAGGAGACCATCATGAGCAAGCCGATCCGGCGCTGCGGCGTCATCGGAGCAGGAGTCATGGGCAGCGGCATCGCGGCGCACTTTGCGAACGCGGGTCTGGAGGTGCTGCTCCTCGACATCGTACCGCCCGACCTGAAGGACAGCGAGAAGGCGGACCGCGCGGCGCGCAACCGCTTCTCGGCCGGCGGGCTCGAAAAGGCGCTGAAGGCGCGCCCGGCGGCGTTCTTCCACAAGGCGAACGCGCGCCTCGTCGAGGTCGGCAACACCGAGGACGACCTCGCCAAGCTCGCGGGGTGCGACTTCGTCATCGAGGCCGTGCTCGAGCGCCTGGACGTGAAGCGCGCGCTCCTCGAGAAGCTCGAGAAGATCGTGCACGCCGACTGCATCGTCGCGTCGAACACGTCGGGCCTCCGGATCAAAGACATGGTCGAGGGCCGGTCGGCGGCGTTCAAGAGCCGCTTCCTCGTCGTGCATTTTTTCAACCCCGTCCGTTACATGAAGCTGCTCGAGCTCGTGACGGGTCCCGACACCTCGAAGGAGACCTACGCTCGCGTCGCCGCGCTCGGGGCCGACGTGCTCGGCAAGGGCATCGTCCGCGGCGAGGACACGCCGAACTTCGTCGGCAACCGCATCGGCGCGCACGCGATGATGGCGACCATCCACCAGATGCTGGCCGACGGCCTGTCGCCCGAGGACGTCGACAACATCACCGGCACGCCGATGGCGCACCCCAAGAGCGCGAGCTTCCGCACGGCGGACCTCGTCGGCCTCGACACGTTCGCGCACGTCGCCGACAACTGCTACGCGGCCCTGGAAAAAGACGAGGATCGCGAGGTCTTCAAGGTCCCCCCGTACATCCGTACGATGGTCGAGAAGAAGCTCCTCGGGGACAAGACGAAGGGCGGCTTCTACAAGAGGGGCGCGGACAAGCAGGTGCTCACGCTCGACCCGAAGACGCTCGAGTACCGCGCGAAGGGTGGTGACGCCGAGATCAAGAACACGACGAAGGCGCTGTCGAAGGTCGAGGACCCGAAGGAGCGCGTGAAGAAGCTCGCCGCCGACACGGGCAAGGCGGGCACGTTCGCGTGGAAGGTCTTGTCCAAGTCGCTCTCGTACTCGGCGCGGCGCATCGGCGAGATCACGGGCGACATCGCGGCCGTCGATGACGCGATGAAGTGGGGCTACAACTGGGAGCTCGGCCCCTTCGAGACGTGGGACGCGCTCGGCTTCGTCGAGACGACCGACCGCATGCTCAAAGACGGCGTGAAGCTGCCCGACTCCATCCTCAAGATGAAGGCGAGCGGCGCGACGGCGTTCTACAAGGACGGTCAGGTCTACGATCTGCTCGCGGGCAAGTACGTCGCCACCAAGGCGGATCCGCGCTACGCCACGCTCCAGATCCTGAAGAAGGGCCAGGCGCCCGTCCTCAAGAACGACGGCGCCGAGGCGTGGGACATCGGCGAAGGCGTCCTCGCGCTGCGCTTCAAGACGAAGATGAACAGCATCGACGCCGACGTCATCACGATGCTCGGCCAAGCGGTGGACCGCGCGGAGCGCGATTTCCGCGGCATGGTGCTGACCAACGACGGCGATCACTTCTGCGTCGGCGCGAACCTGCTCCTCGTCGTGATGGCGGCGAGCCAGGGGCAGTTCGATCAGATCAAAGAGATGGTCGGCTCGCTGCACAAAGCCGTGCAAAAAATGAAGTACGCGCGCGTGCCGGTCGTGGCCGCGCCGTACGGCATGACGCTGGGCGGCGGGCTCGAGCTGTGCTTGGCGAGCGACGCGGTGCAGGCCGCGGCCGAGACGTACTCCGGCCTCGTGGAGGTCGGCGTCGGCATCATCCCCGGCGGCGGCGGCAACATGAACATGCTGTGGCGCGCGCTCGAGGCCATCCCCGAAGGCACGAACGTGCCGACGAACGAGTATGTCAACCAAGTGTTCAAGAACATCGCGCTCGCCAAGGTCGCGACCAGCGCCGAGGAGGCGAAGGCCTTCGGTTACTTCCGCAAGACGGACGGCGTCTCGTTCGACCGCGCGCGGCAGCTCACCGAGGCGAAGGCGCGCGTCATCGGCATGGCCGAAGCCAACTACCACCCGCCCGCGCCGCGCGCGTACGTGCTGCCTGGCGAGAGCGGCATCGCGACGCTCTACATGATGGTCGACACGCTCGTCGCCGGCGGCTTCGCCAGCGAGCACGACGCGAAGATCGCACGCAAGCTCGCGACCGTCCTCTGCGGCGGCGCCGGCGGCGCTGCGCGCGAGGTGACGGAGAGCGAGATGCTCGAGCTCGAGCTCGAGGCCTTCATCAGCCTCTGCGGCGAGCCGAAGAGCCAGGAGCGCATGCAGTACATGCTCATGAACAACAAGCCGCTGAGGAATTAGTCATGGCCGCCGACACCACCATCGTCATCGCAGACGCCGTTCGCTCCGCCGTCGGTCGTGCCATCAAGGGATCGCTCGCGCAGAAGCGCCCCGACGAGCTCGCCGGCGAGGTCATCCGCGCGCTGCTCGCGCGCGTCCCGCAAGTCAAACCCGAGATGGTCGACGACCTCGTCCTCGGCTGCGCCATGCCGGAGGGCGAGCAGGGGCTGAACATCGCGCGGCTCGCGGGCCTCCTCGGCGGTCTGGCCGAAGAGTCGAGCGCCGTCACGATCAACCGCTTCTGCTCGAGCGGCTTGCAAGCCATCGCGTTCGCGGCAGGGTCCATCGCCATCGGCTCCTACGACATCGTCATCGCCGGCGGCGTCGAGTCGATGAGCATGGTGCCCATGACGGGCAACAAGCTCTCCGCGTCGATGGAGGCGATGGAGACGCACCCCACCGCGTACACCCCGATGGGCATCACGGCCGAGAACGTCGCGTCGCGCTTCTCGATCGCGCGCGCCGACCAGGACAAGTTCGCGCTGTGGAGCCAGAAGAAGGCCGTCGCGGCGATCGAGGCCAAGAGGTTCGAGCAGGAGATCGTGCCCGTCCACGCCGTCAAGTACGAGGGCAACACCCGCAAGGCGATCCCGTTCGTGCGCGACGAGCTGCCGCGCCCGGAGACGACGGCCGAAGGCCTCGCGGCGCTCAAGCCGGCGTTCAGCACGAAGGGGTCGGTCACCGCCGGCAACAGCTCGCCGCTCTCGGACGGCGCGGCGGCGGCGCTCGTGATGAC
>JAYVXL010000336.1:0-1893 GCA_043785185.1 Myxococcales bacterium | reverse complement strand
GAGCGCGGGCCGCGAGCGCCGACGCTGAGCGCGCCGCGCGTGGGCGCCTGTCGGCGCGCGTGGTTCTTGTGGAATCGGCGCGCGCGGGCGTGCGCGCTCCCCGCGTACGGATAAGCTTTGGGAGCGATGGAGGGAGGCGCGCACGCGGATCCGCTCGGCCTGGTCGGCGCGCTCATCGACGGCCAGTTCCGGGTCGAAGAGGTCGCCGGCCGCGGCGCCGGCTCGGTCGTGTACCGCGGGCGGCACGAGGGGATCGACGCGCCGATCGCGATCAAGTGCCTGCTCGGCGGGAGCACGCGCGGCGTCCGTGAGGGCGCGCGCCTCGACTACCAGCTCGGTCGTCGCCACGTGCACATCGTCCAGTCGCTCGCGTCGGGGACGACGCGCGCGCCCGCCACCGGCGCGAGCGTCGCGTACGTCGTCCGCGAGTGGCTGCAGGGCCGCTCGCTCGCCGCCGAGCTCGCGAAGCAGCGCGGGCGAAAGCGCAGCCTGCGAGAGGTGGCGGCGCTGCTCGGCTCGGCCGCCGACGCGCTAGGGTTCGCGCACGCGCAGGGCGTCGTCCACCTGCGCGTCAGCCCGTCGAGCCTCTTCGTGGCGTGGACGGACGAAGGACCGCTCGTGAAGGTCCTCGACTTCGGCGAGGGGCGCGCGCTCCGCCCGGCGTACGCGGCGCCCGAGCAGCTCGATGCGACGCTGGGCAGCGTGGGCGCGGCCACCGACGTCTACGCCTTCGCGCGCGTCGTCTGCGAGGCCCTCGCCGGCGAGCCGGTCTTGCCGGAGGGCGCGACCGAGGCGCAGGCGCGCAAAGCGCTGAGCGCGCCACCGTCGCAGGCGCTCGCTCTGCTCGGCGCGGACGCGTCTTCGATCCTCGCGCGTGCGCTCGCCCCCGCCGCCGCCGATCGCCCCGCCGATTTGCGCGCGCTGTGGGCCGACCTTACCGCGGCGCTCGCGCGCGCGCCGAAGAGCATCGTGCCGCCGCCCGCGCCGAAGCGAGCGCCGCCGCGCCTTCCGCGCGCCGCTTCGCGCCCCGCGCCGCCGGAGTTCGAGCGCGCGCCCGACCGCGCATCGACCACCGCGGAGGTCGCGCCGGCGGTGTCGCCGCCGTCGGAGCCGTCACTGCTCGCGTCGCCCGACGTCTTCGCGCCGCCGTTCGAGCCCAGCGCAGGCGACGCGCGCGCCGTCCCGTCGCTCGTGCCGGCCGGCCTCCCGACCACGGCGATCGCGCCCAACGCCTGGGTGGCCCGGCTCGGGCGCACGCCGAAGCAGCAGCGCCTCGTTGCCGCGGTCGGCGCGGCGTCCCTCTGCGCGATCGCGCTGCTCCTCGCGCTGACGGCGCCGCGCGCCGCGCCCGATCGCGAGGGGCGCCTCACGTCGGCGCGCGCGCGGAAGAGCGTGGCCGTCCAGGCGCCCGCCGCGCGCGCGATCGCGGCGCCGGCGCGGATGGTGCTCTTGCCGGCCGACGTCGTCCCGTCGTCGCCGCCGGCGGCGCTGAGCCCGGATCCGGCCGCGGCGCCGGGCCCGTTCTCCCCCGACCGCGCGCGGATCGCGCTCGCCGCCGCGGCGCCGGATCTGACGGCGTGCGCGACGACGCCCGGCCCGCGGGGCCCCGGAAGCGTGCGCGTCCGCTTCAACCCGAGCGGCAAGATGGCCGAGGCGTACCTCGGGCCGCCGTACGCGAGCACGGCGACGGGCCGGTGCATCCTCGAGCGCTTCTCGCACGTGCGCGTCGATCCGTTCGTAGGGATCCCCGCGTCGCTCAACTACGCGTTCTCGACGATCCCGTACTGAGCCGCTTCGCGCGCGCGGGCGCGATTGGCTTCTTCGCACTGAACGGAATGAAGGCGCGCGCTCGCGTGCTCACCCCGTGATGCCGCTCCGCTCGCCGCTCCGCGC
>JAYVXL010000335.1:0-1900 GCA_043785185.1 Myxococcales bacterium | reverse complement strand
TGGCCACGGCCTGCTGCTGCCCGTTGATCGACGTCGCCACGTGCACCCAGCCCTCGTGCGCCTCGAGGATGTCGATGTCGCGCATCGAGAACCGCGCGCCGGTGCGCACCTTCACGTAGTCGCTGCCGGCGGCGGCGTCGCTGATGATCGAGTCGTCGGCCGTCACGCGCACGGCGTTGTCGCCGAAGTACGACGCGAAGCGGCCGTTCAGATCCTTCGCCGCGTCCTCGGCCGAGATGTCGCGCGGCGCGGCGACGCCGAGCGCCTTGTCGTCGATCTTGGTGAGGATCTCGTAGAGGACGTGGCCGAGGTCACGCACGGTGTGCTTGCCGTCGGGGAACTTGTCCTTCGGCGAGCCGTACAGCTTGCGGGAGTACGCGTAGAAGTGCGGCGTGCCGCGCGCGGCGAGCATGCGCACGACGTCGCGGTACTGCAGCGCCGTCTCCGTCATGATGGCGCCGACCGCGTCCTCCTCGCCGAGCAGGCTGTCGATGTCGCGCGCGATGCCCTCGAACTCTTCGGTCTTGGCGCGCGGGTCGAAGCCGAGATCCACCGCCGCGTACCAGGCGGCGTCGACCTTCGGCTGCTCGCGGTACCGCGATTTGACGAACTGCTCCTCGATGGAGTTGTCCCACCGGATCGCCTGCAGGACGCGGAGCGGGCGCTGCCCCTCGACGATGCGCGCCGCGAGGCCGCTCACGATCTCCTTGTAGCTGCGCCACGGCCCGGCCGCAGGGAGCGGCGGGAGCGACGGGCGCTCGCCGGTCTGCACGAGGTCCTCGAGCGCCGTCGGCGGCGGCGCCGGAGGCGGCACCGACGCCGGTCCCTTGCTGCCGCCCGGTCGCGAGCCGCGATCCTTCTCGATGATCGTCGCCGTGGTCGCCTTCTCCGCTTTCTCCGCCGCGGAAGCTTTTTCGGCCATCGTGCTTGAATTGTCGCCTTCTACGCCCGCCGGTTCCAGCGAATTAACGCATGGTCAGGCGGTCACGGGTCACGTCGTCATCCCGTCGCGCCGTCATCCACCCACCGACTTCAGCACCTTGGCGAGCACGTCCACGTCGCGCACACCCTCCGCCTCCGCGCGGTACGAGAGCACGAGGCGATGGCGCAGGACCGGCACCACCATCGCCCGCACGTCGTCGACGTCGGCGGCCGCTTGCCCCAAGAGCGCGGCGCGCGCCTTCGCGGCGAGCACGAGCGCCTGCGAGCCGCGCGGACCGGCGCCGAAGCGCACGAACTCGCGCACCTCCTTCGGCGCTTGCGAGGCGCCTCCGCCGGCCGCGTCGCCGGGCCGCTCAGGCCGCGTCGCGCGGCCGAGCGCGACCGCGAGCGACACCGCCTGCTCGGTCACCGGCACGCGCGGCACGAGCGCCTGCAGCGCGCGCACGTCGGTCGCGGAGAGCACGCGCGGCACGGTGCCGAGGTCCGCGCTCGTCGTCTTGCGCGCGATCTCCCGCTCCTCGAGCTCGCTCGGGTAGTCGATGTGAATCTCGAGGAGGAAGCGATCGAGCTGCGCCTCGGGCAAGGGGTACGTCCCCTCTTGCTCGATCGGGTTGCGCGTCGCGAAGACTTGAAAGGGATCCGGCAGCGCGTGCGTCGTCGTGCCGACGGTGACGCGGCGCTCCTGCATCGCCTGGAGGAGCGCCGCCTGCGTCTTGGGCGGCGTGCGGTTGATCTCGTCGGCGAGGACGAGGTTGTGGAAGATCGGCCCGGCGAGGAAGCGCACGCGTCGCCGCACGCCGCCTTGCGTCCCCGGCCCCGGCGGCTCCTCCTCTTCTTGGAGCACGTCGGTGCCGGTGATGTCGGCCGGCAGCAGATCCGGCGTGAACTGCACGCGCCCGAAGGACAGGTCGAGCGCTTCGGCGAGCGACGCCACGAGCAGTGTCTTGGCGAGGCCCGG
>JAYVXL010000334.1:0-6459 GCA_043785185.1 Myxococcales bacterium | reverse complement strand
CGGCGGCAGGCGCGAACTCGCTGCCCGCGCGCGTGAGCGCCGCTGCGACCACGTCCACGATCACCTGCAGCAGGACCTCGCTCTGCGGCGAAACGTCGCCGTAGTCGGTCTGGATCGAGAACTTCAGCGTCGCGCGCGCCGCGTTCTCGCGGCCGATCGGGTAGCGGGCGGTGACGACCTCGGAGTCGAGCGCGACGCCCTCCTTCCACCACGACAGCCGCGGCTCGCCCTTGCTGTCCGGCGGCACGAGGACCTCGACGGCGACGAGCTCGGCGCGCTTCATCACGGTGCGCAGCGCCTCCCAGACGTCGTCCTCCGTTCGCACGCCCGCGAAGAGCTCCACGATGCTCGGCATCAGCGCGCGCAGGAGCTCCGCGTCGCGCGTACGAAGGCGAGCCTTTTGCCGGCGCACGAGGTGGACGTACTCGAAGTACCCGGCGAAGCGCACGAGGCCGACGAGGACGACGCTCGCGACGAGCATCGCGAGGCCGGCCTGCCAGCTCTTGCCGAGCGACACGCCGATCGCCGCCATCGTGAAGACGACGCTGATCCCGTAGAGAATCAAGACGGCCCGGCGGTGCGTGATGCCCATGTCGAGCAGCCGGTGATGCAAATGTCCGCGGTCCGGCGAGAAGATCGGCCGGCGCTCGAGGAAGCGCCGCACCATCGCGAAGAGCGTGTCGAAGATCGGGACGCCGAGCGCGAGCACCGGGACGAGCAAGGACACCGCCGTCGACGCGGGCTGCATCGACCCGAGCAGCGAGGTCGTCGCCAGGATGAACCCGAGGAAATAGCTCCCCGAGTCCCCCATGAAGATGCGCGCCGGATTGAAGTTGTAAAAGAGGAAGCCGAGCACGGCGCCGAGCGTCGCCGCCATGATCAGCGCGACCATGATCGAGCCGGACAGGTACGCGACGATGAAGTTCGTCAGCGCGGCGAAGAACACGACGCCGCCGGCCAGGCCGTCCAGGCCGTCGATGAGGTTGATGGCGTTGACGATGCCGACGATCCAAAGGACGGTGATGGGCAGCGAGAAAATGCCCATCGAGAGATCGCCGAGGATCGGCAGGCGGATGACGTCGATGCGGAAGCCGCACGCGTACGCGAGCACCGCGACCGCGACGTGCGCGTAGAGCTTGTAGAGCGCGCGGACGCGGCGCGTGTCGTCGAGGACGCCGAGTAGGCACATCGCGCCGCCGCCGACGAAGAGGCCGACGGCCAGGACGATCTGCGACCGGAAGACGCCGGCGACCGCCGACGACTCGACGAAGAAGAGCCCGACCATCGGCGCGAAGAACGCGAGGCAGATCGCGACGCCGCCGAGGCGCGGGATCGTGCGCTTGTGGACGTGCCGCCCGCCCGGCACCGAGACCGCGCCCATTCGAAACGCGAGCCGACGGACCAGCGGCGTCAGCAGTGCGCAGACGAGCGCGGCGACGACGAAGGTGAAGACGTAGGCTTTCATGGCAGGACGGGAACCCCAGTCATTCGTTGCACGGAGACTCCGCGCGCGTTCACGCGGCCGGGTTCCGGGCCGAGGAGTAGAGCACAGCTCGGCGGAACGTCAAACGGCTTCACCGCGACTGCTGTGGCGTATTTGTTCACGATTTCGGCACGCAGCCGCCTCGGGAACGGGTTCGGTGAGGCCTGGACTCGCGAATGTCGGGATTTTCACTACGCGCCTGACTCGATTGCCCATCGCGCGGCCCGCGGGCCACGCTACATTTCGACCCACGATGCCGCCGGCCGATCCTCGCAAGGACTACCCGGCCGGGTACTTGATCCCCGGGACGGTCTACAAAGTCCTGCGCCACATCGCGACCGGTGGGATGGGCACCGTCTACGACATCGAGGACACGACCGTCGGCAAGCGGTACGTCCTCAAGACGCTGCACCCCGAGCTCGGCGAGCGGCAGGACCTCACGCGGCGGATGATCAAAGAGGCGCGGATGCTCGCGCAGCTCCACCACCCGAACATCGTCGAGGTGTTCACCGCCGGCATGACCGGCGACGCGCTGCGCCTGCCGTACTACGTGATGGAGCGCCTCGACGGGAGCAGCCTGCGCACCGTGCTCGAGAAGCGAAAGAGCCTCGAGCTCCCGCACGCGTACGAGATCGCGATCGATCTGCTCGACGCGCTCGACTGCGCGCACGACAAGCAGGTGATTCACCGCGACGTGAAGCCCGACAACATCTTTTTGCACCGGTCGCAGAACGGCGCGACGGTCACCAAGCTCCTCGACTTCGGCATCATGCGCGTGCTCGACGGGGCGAAGGGGGAGACGCAGGGGCGCTTCCTCGGCACGCTGCGCTACGCGGCGCCCGAGCAGCTGCGCGGCGACGACATCGGCCCGCACACCGATCTTTATGCGGCGGGGCTCGTCCTCTACGAGATGATTTGCGGGCGTGGGCCGTTCGACAACGAGCGCGACATCCACCAGATCGGCAAGGCGCACCTCACGCGCGCCGCGCCGCCGCTCGCGGCGCACGCCAAGGTGCCCGTGCCGCCGGAGCTGGAGGCGCTCGTCGCCAGCGCGCTCGCGAAGGACTGGCGCATGCGTCCGCGCGACGCGTTCACGTTCGCCAAGGAGCTGCGCGGCATGGCGCAGGCGCTGAAGGGCGGGAGCGCCGAGCTGAACGGTCCGACGAGCATGCCGACCGCCGTCAACGTGCTCGCCGCGCCGAGCGCGCCGCAGGTGCAGGTCATCGTCGGCGGAGGGCACGCGGCCGCGATGGCCGCGCCGGCCACGGCGGCGATGGGGCCGGCCAGCATGGGGCCGGCGACGAACGGCGGCGCGACGCGCGAGGACGCGGCGCCGGCGGGCGCCCACGCGCGCGCGCCCGAGCCCCCGTACCCAGGGACGCTGGCGTCGGCGGGGCAGTCGTCGCCGCCGAGCGCCGGACCGGGCGTCGATCGCAAAGCCGCGACGCGCAGCCTCGTCTACGAGCAGCCGCAAGGCGCGCCGCGCGACGGCACCGAGGCCATCACGCCGCCCATCGCCGTCACGCTGAGCGCCGATCCGTACGGCATGACGCAGCAAGCGCTCGAGGCCCCGCCGGTGCCGCGGCCGATCGAAGAAGTGCCGCCGATCGTGACCCAGGGCAACTGGCAGAGCGACCGCGGCGCGCCGCTGCCGCTCGAGACGACCTCGCCCACCTCGCGACGGCATCGCAGCGCCGTGCTCGCGTTCGTGGGCGCGCTCTGCGGCGTCATCGCCTTGGGCTCGCTGGCGTTCATCGCCGTGCGCGCGCGGCGGCAGGGCGCGGAGCTCGCGCGTCCAGCCTTGGTCGGGCCAGTCGTCGCGCCGCCCGTCCTGTCCGCGCCACTCGGCGCTTCGGCTCCCACCGCTGCCGCGGCGCCGACCGCGAGCACGACGCCTCCCGGCACGACGCCCACGACCGCGCCCACGAGCGCGCCGCCGACGACCGCGAGCCCCGCGGTGGCGGCCGCACCGCCGCCTCCTCCAGCGACGCCCGCGCGCCCTCGCGCGCCCGCGCCCGCATCCTCGACCAAGAAGCAGGGGGGCCAGCCGTGGACGACTGTGCCTTCGTCGGGCTTATAGCTCTTCGTCCTCCGGCACCCAGCCGTGCTTTCGCAAGAAGACGCGGATCTTCCCGAGCCACTCCGTCGCATCCATGTGCGCGACGCGCTCGGCTGTGAGCGGGAAGTCCGGCAAGCTCGCGCGGACCAGCACGATGCGCGCGATGTCGATCTCGGGCCCCACCTTCGCGTCGATGAAGCGCATCGCCGGGATCGCGCTGCTCCCTTCCTGCACGCGCTGGATCGATTTGCCGTCGAGCGCCACGTCGGTGAGCTCCGCCAGCGGAATCTTCGCCGTCTCGTTGCCGACCGGGCCGATCGCGAGCACGCCGTTCTCGACGCGCAGGAGCACCGCCTCGCCGCGCTTGGCGCGTCGCCACGACGCGTAGCTGAGCCCCGCGCCGACCGCGAGCGCGGCGAGCCCGAGCTCCGGCGTCGCGAGCGCCGACACCGCGACGGCGCCGAGCGGCGGGAGCCCGAAGTGTCGAAACATCGCCGACGCCGAGCCGGCCGTGTCGCGCTGCACGACCGGATACACCAGCGTGCGCGGGGGCTCTTCCGACGGCGATCGCGTCCCCGGGTCTCGGTACATGCTCCGAAGATACCGTGCTACGACGCGCGCGTGCGCGCCCGTTCGATCGCTCGGTTCTTCGTGGCCCTCGGGTCCGTCGCCGTCGCCGCTGTCTCGGTCGGAGGCGCCGGCGCCTGCGCGAAGACGAAGAGCCCGCCGCTGGCCGTCCAGGCGTGCGACGCGCGCCACGCGAGCCCCGCGATGGACGAGCCGGCCCTCGCCGACATCGACGTGAGCGTCGAGGGCAGCGGCGCGGCGATGGACCTCGTGCGCGCCGACTACGCGCGCGTCCTGTCGGCGATGTGGGGCGCGCCGGTCACGGTGAGCGCCGCCGCGCCGAGCCTGCAGAAGCCGATCACGCTCTGGGTGTCGTCGAGCGACGCCGCGCGTGCGCGCTTCGGGCAGCCAAAGGAGGACGGGTACGTGATCCGGCGCGACGGCGGCGTCGTCGTCGTGTGGGCGAAGGACGCGGGCAACCTCGCGCACGGCGCGTACGCGCTCCTCGAGGAGCTCGGCGCGCGCTTCTTTCACCCGAAGGAGGAGCTCCTCCCCAAGCGCGGCCGCCCCGCGGTGCCGAAGTCGCTCGACCTCGCGCGCCGCCCGCTCGCCGCGCAGCGCGGCCTGCAGCTGCACCTGCTCCACCCGATCGAGTACTGGAGGCCCTTCAACGAGCCCGGCGCGCAGAACCTCGCCGACGCCAAGCTCGTCATCGACTGGCTCGTGAAGACGGGCCAGAACTTCGTGCAGTGGCCGGTCTTGCAGTCGTTCGACTTCGAGGCATGGCGGCCGCACGCGCAGGCCATCCTCGACTACGCGCACGCGCGCGGGGTGCGCGCCGGCGTGCTCGTGCAGCTCTGGGGCGGCGCCTCGCTCCAGAACGCGTACGTGCTCGTGAAGGACGCCGCGCAGTGGCAGGCGCAGATGGACGCGCAGCTCGATCGCGTCCTGTCGCTGCCGTGGGACGTGCTCGAGCTCGCGATGGGCGAGTTCATCAGCTCGGACCCGCAGAACCTCATCGACTGGATGAGCCACGCGACCGACCACGCGCTGGCCGCGCGCCCGGGCCTCGAGGTCAACGCGCAGAACCACGTCGGCAACTACAAGAACCTCTTCGTGCCGTACAAAGGCCAGACCGTCTTTTTCTACCACCTGCCGCAGTTCGCCGACGCGCGCCTCGGGCAGTCGGTGCACACGCTGTCGTTCTTCGATCTCTACCGCGACTGGGCGACGTACGCGCACCCCGACTTCCACCTTCAGCACGACTTCCTGCTCGCGATGCTGAAGGCCGGCCGCCGCGCGCTGTATTTCCCCGAGTCGGCGTACTGGGTGACCAACGACGTCGACGTGCCGGCGTTCCTCCCGATGTATTTGCAGGCGCGGTACAACGACGTGCACGGCCTCTCGAAGGAGCTCGCCGAAAAGGGGCTGCCGCCGCTGCGCGGGCACACCATCTTCTCGAGCGGCCACGAGTGGGGCTACTGGATGACCGACTACCTCACGGCGAAGATGCTGTGGAACGCGGACGCGCCGTTCGACACGTTCGTGGGCGACTACGCCGCCGCGTACGGCACGTGCGCGGGGGACGTGAAGGGCGCGCTCCTCGACGTGACGAACCTCGAGACGCGGTACCTCTTCGACCAGCGCCTCGCCGCGTACATCTCCGGCGAGGACAACGTCGTCGACTTCGGCTACCTCGCGGGCCTCGAGACGCACCCGAAGCGCGTGCCGTTCGAGGACGTCGCGAAGATGGACCCGGGCGCGCGCGCGACGTTCGAGTCGAAGGTCATCGGCGGGCTCGAGGCGATGGCCGGCGAGCTCGCGCCGATCGAGGACCACGTGGCGGCGATCTGCCGCGGCTCCGACGACGACGTGCGCCCGTGGTGCGACGAGCTCTGGGACGGCATCGCGATCGTGCGCCTGCGCGCGCAGCACGCCGCGCACCTGTACCGCGCCGCGCTCAACGCCAGCCAGGGCAAGGACGGTCACCCTGAGCTGTCGCTCGCGCAAGGCCTGACGGGCGAGGCGGCGAAGGTCATCGCGCGGCGCGAGGCGAAGTACCGCTTCGATCCGAACGTCGTCGCCGGCGCGTACGACAACCCGACGATCTACGCGTTCGGTTACCTGCGCCAGGCGCACACGCAGTGCTTCTGGACGCGGCGCGAGGCGCAAGTTCAGTACCTGCTCGAAAACGGCGGCCCCGCGGGCCTGCTCTCGCTCGACACGTGCGACAAGTAACGCGCGTGACGCGCTACTTCACGACCAGGTTCCTGCGCAGGCGATCGATGAGCGCGGTCACCGCCGGGCGGTAGCCGTAGTCGGGGCTCGCGCCGTCGTTCGACCGCGGGCA